>JAEWSZ010000004.1 GCA_023397905.1 Bacillota bacterium
TCTGATTACTTTGGTTTCCTCCAGCTCCAGAATTTTTGGAGTAGGAATATCCCGCCCTGTGGTCGATAAAGTTGTAAAACTCTTTGTCAGCGACCTGTCGGACATTTTATAGGCATCTGATTGTTCACCCCTGTCTATCGCTTTTGTGGTATACATCTGCAAATAATATGTCTTGTTTGGAAGCAGATATTTGGGATAGCCCTGATCTTCAGCCGGCATTGTTATATCATGGACATCACCCAGGTCATCCACCCACTGGAAAAGATCAAGGCCGTCCAGGGTGTAAATAAGCTTGGATCTGTCCGCCGACTCCGTGACCTGCTTGCAGCTGACATACTTCACCAGCCTGTATTTTACGGGATACTGCCCATACTGCTTCCCATCCGCCTCCAGCATTGGAACCGGAGTTATGTCCAGATCCTTGGGGCCCACACTGAGTAAAAAGTGAAAGTATATTTCATTGTTGGGATCGCTTATAATCTCATCCCAATTGTTTGGCTTATCCCAGGATATTGTTACATTGGATGTCTTTTCGCCCTGGGGCGCAAGCTCCCCCTGCTCCAATTCTACTCTTATGATGGAAACGTTTTTGGGCACCGGGGTTTTGCTGGTATCATCCTGCATTTTATAGGGCAGGTTCAAGGACTGGATCCTGTCATTTACGGAATCCGACTTGACCACGACCCTGTAGTAAACAATATTTGCCGGATTGATTCCGTCAATTTGCGTAAAGGCATATTTTGAGTTTCCCGAATTGCTGTCACTGAGTTTTGTTCTGAAGGTCCAGTTTGAATCAACCTTCGATGGCGTATTGCTTGTCTGTATCTCATAATACAGATTCGGCATGTTTACGCTGCCCGCATTAACGCGGTAGACACGCACATAAATCAAATCAAAGGCGTCCTTTGTCAATTGGAAGCGCACAGGCGTATATGTATAGTTATTGACGCCGACCAGTGGATTATTCGTAACGCCCAGCAGCACCGCATCTGAAAACGCATTATTGTTGTCATAAAACCATGTGACCATGGTCACCACATAAATGGAACCCGGCCTGATTTCGGGATGGGGCAGTACATACTGCCATTCGTCGGCGCTGGCCTGGGTTACACCGGTGGGGAGCACGGCTTCTCCGGTATCGTCGTCCCTGTTGTTTTGTATTTCACTCATTGAAGGCACTTGCGTATCGTCATCTTTTGCCCCCAATGTATAAAAATAGTACTTGCCATTGGCAGCATCCCATTTGACCGAGGAAATCTTATCCTCGTTTCCGTTTCCGGACACCACCGCTTCGTACATGCGGTCGGGATCAGTTTCGCCCGGTTTACCCCTCACTTCTATGGCGGCCAGGTCTTTAAGCCCTATATTTAAATAAAATCTGAAATCCAGCTTGCTGAGAGTGGGATCAATCAATTGGAGCATTCCGCTTTTATTTACATACTCCATATTTCCTACGCCATCATAAACCATCGGCATATTCCATGAAATCTTCAACGAGGGGAATACACCTGTTTCAACGCCTCCGCCCTCTATTGTCACCGGCTGCTGGTCCACCTGTTCGGCATATATTGATATCTTCGGGAGGAAGTACAGCTTGCCTCCGTAGGTTTGTCCGCTATTGTCGGTCAATGTGACTTCAAAATCATATATAATATCATTCTGGATGTTTGTAATGGTGGCAAGGTTATTTGCCGTATCTATCTGCTCCGGTGGAACGGTAATGGTCCGAGCTCCGGAACTGCCGGGTATATGGTATGTAATATTCGCATTGTTTATATTGGACTTGGGATCCCAATGCAGTTTCAGCGTTCCTGTATTTGCATTGTAATCAGTTGTCTGATTGATATATAAATTCAATGGGAAATCAGCCGCAAAAACCGGCTGAATAACTCCAGACAATATCGGAAACATCATACTGATTATAAGCACCGCAGAGATCAATCTTAATTTAATCTTCATAGTAAAAATTACCCCCTGGAGTTAAATACTCGTTTACTAACCTATTTATCGGCATTTTGGCATTATTTACTTATATATTATACACACTTGTAAAGAAAACGTAAAAAAGAAAGCACCCGATCTCCAAAATTGAAATCAGGTGCTTAAATTATCTCTTATTCAATTATCAGCTATTGGACCAGCCCGGCGGCATGCCATCCCGTGTGGCAGTCAGCCATCTTCCTACGGTGTGAAGCTTCCGGTTATGAACTGAGCTGAGTTGCACGCCTCCGTGGTATTGTCCGCATCCTTAAGCCCCCAGGCCGCATTTACTCTGATTTTATCATTCACTATAATATCCGTGTCGCTGAAATTATTAAAGCTTATTGTCAGCACTTTATCCGAGGTCCATGTCAGGGTGACATTGGGATTGGCATTGTTGGCCTTTGACCAATTTCTCGCCGTCTTGCCTGTAGAATTAGTAACTATCAGATAATTGGCAAGGTTGGCCGGAGTTATATTCTTTTGGTTGGTCGCCTGGTCAAATGTTATTATCAGCTTCTCTCCTGAGGTATTGACCGCCTTGATGCTGGTTATTGCCGGCACGGTGTGGAAGCTTCCTCCCAGCTTACCTGTGGATGTATATGCACCCGAGGTATTGGTCGAATTCTGTATTGCAGCGCCTGTAGTAACTTCCACCATGTCGCCGATAACAAAGGTTGATCCTGCCATTGAATTAAAGGTAATTGTAAGTACCTTTCCCGTTGAATTAAATTTACCTGATATCTCAGTTCCCCATTCATGTGGAACACCGGCTGTCGTACCAATATCAAACCAGTCTTTAATCTGCTGGGCAGTCAAAGCTTGATTGGGCTTATTGGTGTTCTCCTCAAACTCTATTTTTACAGTAGCCTTTGTCGTTCCTTCAGCGGGAGCGGCAGTCACTTTTATAACATTTGCTGTAAACTGTATTTCCTGCTCCATACTTGCAATCCGTACTGCAGTTGCTTTATGCCTGACCAGCACTTTTTTGGTTCCTGCGAACTCATTTGGTCTTCCTGCCGCCAATTCGCCGCTTACCCAATTTCCGCCATTGACACTGTATTCATAGTCATCCGAAAGGCCGTTTATTTTGTTTGCAGCATCGTCATAAGTCAGTTCAGGAGCCTCTCCCTTGCTGGGTATACCATCAACAATCACAGCGTCGGACGGTATTTTCGCATCTCTTCCCGCCGCCGTAGGAGAAGTCGCCGCTGTCCTCAATTCCAAATCGCCCGGTACAAAAACAACCCCGGATACCGTTTTATTTGCGCCAAGAGACTTCCATGCCCCGCCGTTAATCCTGAACTCCAGGTTTATATCCGAATTGTTATAAACCTTTCCGGCCAGAATATCATAGTCGATCAGCGAACTGTCAATCCCTGCGGTACTTCCTTTTCCAAGTGTAATGACCTCAACATGCGAAGTATCGCTGACCTCTCTGATATAAACCTTTATTTGCAGGTCAGTTTCATTATATACAAAGTTTACATTTGCAGTAGCCGGCGAATTGCATGTTGTCCAGCTATATCCGTCCAGGCTGTACTGCATCGAAGCATTTGTATTAAGTATGGTATTGTTCGCCAGATCCACATCCACCTTTGTCAAATCCATTGGTGTAGTCTTGGCCTCAATTATTACTGGTCCGGATAAATTCTTCGCCGTGGAAACATCTTCGCAAACAATATATATATCATAATCCGTCGACGTGTTCAACGGAACGGAGGCTGTCGTCGATGTTGCCGATTTTGTGATTTTCAGAGTGACATCCGTGTTGACGGTATCGGCAGTAACCGCCTGCGTTACCTTTGCCGAATACGCCTTTACCTGTTGGCTCGTAGGCGCCGGAGAACCATTTGCCAATGCCACCGCATATATATTTCCCGGTTCATTAATATTTACCGTCAGGCTGATGGAATAATCAGCCGGTATTGCCTGCATATCGTTAATCTTAGGCGGTTTATTGTCCACCGTCACCGAGGCCACCGCGCTCTTGTTCCCGCAGGCATCTTCCGCATACATATAAACCGTGTATCCGGTATTGTCCGTCAAACCGGTCAAATTCAGCGGATATTCCGTATTGGCGTCGGTAACATTCAATGTACCGGAGGTTACCACTGTTGTATTTGCCGTGCCTGCATTTATCTGATCTGTAGTGGGAGCTATATTTGCAGGATTATACAATACCGCCACATAGTATATGTCCGCGCTGTCATTCAGTTTTACAGGTATGCTTACATCATCCGCAGCTGTCCAGCTACCGGCTTTGGGATATCCGGAGGAAAACTGTGGTACTACGCCGTCAATAGCTATATTGGACGTTCCAAGGGAATAGCCTCCTCCTATAGGCGGCAGAGCTTTATTTACAGCTGTGCTTGTGCCTGAGTTGACTACCGTGCCGCTTATGGAACCGCCGGATTTGTATTCCAGCAGCGGGTTCCTGTCTCCTGTTGCTACCTTATAGGTAAATACCAGGGTATCAGTCCCGGTACCGCTTGCATAGCTGGCATTCTTGGTGGAAGTGGAGCCGGATACCGTCTGAAGTGCCAGGGTCGGAGTACTTGAAACGCTCACATTTTTATCAAATTTTACATTAATACTCACGGTATCGCCAAGCTTGTACGACTTATTTGATTCTGTGGCGGTAACGCTCACTATTGCTGCCGGAACAATTGTAGTTACCGGAGTTATGGTTACCGTTCCTGTCGACTGAATCCCAAAGGATGTCCCAATGGCAGCGCTTGTGGGAACCGTAACCGATATGGTCTGGTTTGCGGCTATGTCATATGTTTCAACAGCAGGGAGTTTGATGGTAACAACATTTGTTTTTGTTCCTGTCCCCCTGGTTACGCTTCCTCCGCCGTCAACCAGCTTTTGAACCACGCTTGCCCACTGATTGCCCGGATCGGAATCCGCTGTAAGGCCTCTGACCAATGCTTCCTTGATTGCCGCATTGGAGCCCACATCACTGACCCAGGTAGCGCCGTCCAGTGTGATAACTATTGTTTTATTGCCCGCGTTGATGTCAGTTTCCTTGTATGAAGCTGATGTAACAGTCGCCGTGGCCAGGTTTTCTATTGTTATGGTTTTGTCCGAAGGTATATCCTTGTTGCTCACATTGCATTTTGCAGGAATAGTCAGTGTTATCGTCTGGCTCTTGCTGATTTCATAGCTCGGCACCTGAGGGAATACAATAGTCACTGTCGTATCGTCAGTCCTTGTGATACCCGGTTGTCCCGGCGCCGAAGCCTGTCCTGCGCCCTTTAATGCAGCTATGACATTTGCCCACATGGTGGAATCAGTTGTACCGTTTAATTTTAAATTGTCATACAGGCTGTTTCGCACCGTGGCATTTGCCGCTATATCACTTACCCACTTTCCGTCATTTAAAGTTATTACAAGAGTCTTTCCGCCTGCGGCTATATTGGCCTCCGAAACCGGTGCGGATATCAGCGTACCTGACAGGCTGGCAGAGGTATTCGGTATTTTCAGCATGGCCGCGGTCACTTTTATTTCCTTGTAAGCGTTGATCTTGCCGTCGCTTTCTACTGCGGCCAGTATCAAATACTGGTTTTCAGCCGCCGGTATATTATCTCCGAATGTGAATGCCTGTAATCCCGGTATATTGTCGTTCGTCAATATAACTCCTGCGGAATTGTTCTGTACCACATACTTCAGAGTTGTGCCGGCAGGTACCGTAACCTGAGCCGTATCCAGCTTTGTTGTGAAATAATCGCTTCCGGGTACGGGTGCTGAGTTTACAACCAGTTCAGCCGGCTTTACCTGTATGCAAACATAGCCCTTTATGCCATTTGTCGATGCTTCAACGGAATAAAGGATTACATATGTCCCGACCGTCACATTTATATTGGAGCCGAGAACGTAACCGCCAGTGGTATCGCTGACCTTTGTGTTCAATGTGGGCGGTGTTGTTATGGGATTGTTTGCAATCTGAACCACCCATTTTTCAGTGGTGACTCCCGGAACTCCGACCTTATTGAGGTATGTGAACCTGACCGTACCGCTGCCGCTGCCGGTCTCCAATCTGTAGTTTTTAGTTTCTTCAAGCAGAACTGCATCTCCCGGATTGATCCTGTCTTCCAGCACCAAGATATTTGCATAGGCAACTACCTTACTGCTGCTGTCAACCGCTACCAGTACTACATACTGATTTGCTTTGACATTTATATTCTCATAGGATGTCAGCACCTTATAATTTGTAAAATCAGGACCCGGATCCGTACTGTAGGTTATTGCATCGCCTTTTCCCAGGCTTACCTGCGTATCGCTGACCTTTGCCGCAAAGCCTACAGCTCCCGACAGCCCGTTCAATGAAACTATGAAGGATACCGTGCCTTTATCCGTTCCCATCTGAGGCCCGGAGTAATTATTGTCAAAAGCAGTAGGGCTTATCTGGGTATCATCGGTTATCTGAATGCATTTATACGCAATAACATTTCCCGCGCTGTTCACAGCGGCAAGCACGACAAATTGATTCTTCTGCACCTGTATATTGCCTATGCTTGACAGTGGGCTTCCAAAATAAGTATCCTGCATAACCGTCTGGGAAGTGCTGTATACCTTTACCGCCCAACCTGCAAAAGTATTGGGCAGGCTTATGGGGTCGAGCAGCCCAAATTTCGTTGTTCCCGGCTCGCTTCCGGCTACCGGCGCAGAGTAGTTTTTACCTTCTACAAGAGGAGGTGCCTCCTTGGGTTTGATGCTGCCTGATGAGATCTTCTCCTGGAAGTAAGCTTTGACCTTTCCATCCACTGTTGCAACCACCAACAGCCAGTCGTTTGACTGCACAGGGAAATTGCCGCTGGCATCAAGCTCAGTGTAATCTGCGGCGTCATCATCAAGATGGGGCAGGGCAAATTGCTGCGCGCCAGTCTTATATTTCCACACCACAGTCCCTGATTCCTTATCCGGCACATTGGTCTCTATAAGAGTAAATGTAGTCGTACCGTCGTCAGTACCAGCCCTTGGTCCGGTATAATCGGTTGTCTTTTTCAATGCATATGCAAACGGAGTCTGAATCCAGTCGGAAATTACCGTTATATCCGCATATGCCTTTATTTTGTGCGCCGATGACGAATCAGTCGCCAGAAGTATGATATGGTCATTCACATTTACCGTTATATCCGGTTTTGTGGTTTGCGAATAATTGTATCTTATTGCATTTGCAGGAGCGCTGGTATCTATACCAATATTTTCGGTAAGTCCGGTGGGCTGCACATAGATCATCCACTGTGTCGCGCCGCTCACCAGGCTCAGATCAAGGGCGCTGAACCGTGTTGTACCTTCCGCATAGCCCTTTTCCAGAGTATAGTTTGTGATTACCTGGGCATCCGACGGTTTTACCTTTGACGAATCAACCAGTATATTGGCATAGGCCTTTATAATTCCGCTTCCGTCCACTGCCAGCAGCAGTATGTATTTATTTGGAGTGATGGCAATGGTTGCCGTAGTTTCTCCGCTTGTCACCGTAGTAAAACTATACGACAGTGAACTTACAGGTGTATTCTGTCCGGGGACAGGGAATGCCGCATCTCCCACGGCGTACATCCATTTCCAGCTGCTATCCGAGCCTGTGATACCTGTAAATGCCAGGTTGGTCAGCTTGGTTGTTCCCGCTGTACTTCCTATTGAATGGAGGTAGTTAAGCGGTGTCTTAAGCATCTGGAGGCTTATATTGGCTTCCGTCAGCGCAATATTGGCGTAAGCCTTGATATGCCCTGAATTGTCAGTGGCAAGCAGTATAAAATACTTGCCGGCAGCCGCACTCACACTCTGTCTTGCGGCATATGTATTAAACTCATTAGCCCCGGTTACCACGCTGCTGTCGTAATCAGGCTCCAATTGAGTACTTGAAATCTTATAGTACCATCTCTGAGCACCGGTTATATTCCAGTTGTCCATGGTCCCTATCATAGTGGTTCCACCGTCTGAACCCGGCTCCGGCATTGTGTAGTTAAAGCCTATTGGCGTGTCTAAATTTGATTGCAATATCTCAGCCGTCGGCTGTTTTATCTCCGAGGTATTCAGCGTTTCATCTGCATAAGCCAGAGTCTGGCCGGCAGCATCCACGGCAACCAGCAATATGTGCTGACTGACATGTACGCCGCTGATCTGGTCACCATTATTGCAAACCGTACCGCCCAGTATGCTTCCCAGGTATGGTTTTTCGAACGGCATGTTCGAAATCTTATACTCCCATCTGGCAAAGGTGCCGGTAATACCGGTTGGCCCTCCGGCCGGAAGGTTCATAATTCTGGTGGAATTTACGTCTGTACCCGGAACAAACCGGTAAGTGCTGAATGTGGGTGCATCGCCAGGCCTTATTTTTAAAGGATCTACAGCGATATTCTTGTACGCCTTGATTTTACCGTTTTTGTCCGTTGCCAGGAGCACAATCACAGTATATGAGCCAGGCATAATGTCGGAATTTGCAATATAATCGCTGAATCCGTTCAGCGTGCTGTCAAGCTGAGGCGCTTCCGTCAATCCCGTATTCTGGACCTTGATCATAAACTTTTCAGCATCTACCAGGATAGCCGAACCCGTCAGGCTGAGCGAGGAAATTCTGGTTGTAAACTTCGTAGAGCCCATTTCAAGTGCCCCAATGTTTTCACCCGGTATCTCAGGCGCGCTTGCTCCAAGTATCTGATTGGATTTGATGGTCATGTTTGCATAAGCCTGAATCAGATATTTTGTTCCGTCGGTCTTTACGCCCACCAGCATCAAGTGCTGTTCTGCCGTAACCGGAATCTTGTTGTTCTGCTCATATTCGGTAAACAGCTTGCCTTCGGTGTAGTACTTTTCAAAATCTTCTGTAGCGGCATTCAGGCCGGGCTGGACTGAATCCTTTGAAAGAAGTACATACATCCACTTATCTATAGCCATATTTCCTTTATTCAAATATTGTATCTTCGTAGTTCCTATTTCAGGTCCCGCAGCAGGCACACTATAGCTGTTGCCGGCCTGCAGCTTATTTGCCTCAACACTCAGCAGGCTGCCTGCAGCGATATCGGCGTATGCCATTATTTTATTCTGTGCGTCAACGGCCGCAAGAACTACGTGCTGGCCTGCCAACATGCTGATATCATCGCCTTCGGTGTAGTTCTGCACTCCCGCACCGGTCAGTACGGAACCGTCAAATACTGTGTTCGGAGCAGTATCCTGGATCTTTATCATCCAGTGATCCACACCGGTATAGCTCAGAGCGTTAATTCTTACAGCACCCGCTTTGATACCCGGGGCAGGGATATAATTTACCCCTGATTCAAGTACAGCGGCGTCATTCGGCCTTATCCATTCAGGCTTAACGGTCAGATCCTTGTAAGCCTTGAGCTTATTGTCCTTATCCACCACTACAAGTCTGATCTTCTGGCCTTCGGCAACCATTATATCCTGTCCGGCAGTGTACGGCAGGTATCCTGCATTGGTCAGATCGTCATCGTACTTCGGCGCTTCAAAGTCCGCATCCTGAACCTTTATCATCCACTTCAGGCCATCGCCGTCCGTTATTCCCAGCAATGAAAGATTTGTGAGCTTCATGCTTCCGCCTACAGTACCGTATGGTACATCAGGAATCACATAATTGTATTTCTCCATCAGCTCTCTCAATCTGTCAACGGTAAATACCGCCTTTTCACTGGTTCCCGTAGTGGGCAGCTTCGGACCGTAGCCGTCTGCATCCGCTACAGCCGAGAAGGTATAACCCTCTTCTCCCGCCGGAATCACTTTATTATTAAGTGTTATTACAATCGTCTGACCCTGCGGCAGATCCACATTTGTCAGGGATATGGTCTGGCTGTTAGGCAATTGCGTTGCCACCAGAGCTTTGGCAGCGTCACTGCCTATCTGGACAGTATCGGATGTATTTGCCTGGAAACCGGCCGGCAGCCTGATTATCAGCGTACCGTTGGACAAATTGTCTCCGGCGGTATATGTCAATACTATTTTTTCCGCAATTGTACTTGCTTCCCCTGATTCAGGGTCTATCTCAAGTGTTCCCGGAACAGTCACGTTGCCGGAAATAACTGTTACATTTATATCCGCAACTTTAGAATTATAGTTTGTATATTGGCCTGTTACATGTATTTTTGTATTACCAACAGACACTCCGGTTATTACACCGGTTTTGTCAACTGTTGCTATGGAATTATCTGATGAAATATACGCCAATATACTTTTTTCAGGATTAAGGTTTATAACATCTACAGTTATTTCCTCACCTTGCTGAAGTGAAATACTGGATGGCACATTAAAACTTACAGTTGGTTTTGTAGGATCAATACTTGTCCCATTAATATAAGCTATTATGTTATCTGCAACATACACTCCATTGGGCTTAATATCAATACTAACATTATTAGCATAGACATATGCATCTTTTATAACTCCTGCACCAGTGACTGTAATTGCAGCATGAGCAACAATATTCATAAGATATGAACCGGATTTCATACTCAAATATGATCCTCCGGATGGAACTTCAAAAGTCAAATCCTCAATAGTACCCTTTATAAAATTAATTGTAGAATTATCTCCAATGCTCATTTCACTTATTTTTGAAACATCATTAATATCAATTTTATTTCCTTTTGCATCTTCTTTAACAGAAACTTTTCCTATTGTACCCCCATTTAGTTCAATAGTATTCCTTGATGCCAGTATAGTAATGTCCTTTACATCACCCGCTGTCAGAACAAAGCTTGCTGTGGAATCTTTTGATATATTAATATTATCTGCGTTGCCGTTTAAAATCACATTAAGATTGCAATTATTCAACTCTATATTGCTAAAATCCCCTGCAAGATTTGCTGTCTGATTTGCTTCTACTGCGTTAGAGCAGATAACATTTATAAAACCCTTACCACTACTGGTTAATCCAGATTCTGAAAGCTTTCCACCTGATTTAATTACAGTTTTCTCAATTGTAGTCGTCCCTTCAGCAACAACATTAACATTACCGGCATATTTCTCAACAATAAGTCCACTGGTAATTTTTGAACTCTTAATATGTATGCCATTGGGTCCGCCTCCTCTGATAATCATTTTACCCTTAACTGAAACATTATCCAGATTCACGGTACCATCAGATACCCCTTCTCCTATAATAAGATCCCCTGCAATTTCCATGTTTTTGAGCGTTACAAGGCTTTTATTAACCAATACATTTCCAGCCGCATTCGTAGTTGTGGTACCTTCCTTTGCAATAACTTGACCGATGCATTTGTCCAGCAGTTTAATTGCATCTATTAATTTTATAACTCCCATAGGAGCATATTTCCCATTTGACACCTCTGAAATATAACCTTTTTCAACAACTGCTCCAAATATGTCAAGTTGATTATTATCAAGCTTTTGAGCATCTGTTATTTTGTCGAGTATTTTCTTATCTTTAAGTTCTAAGCCAAAAACATGAGCGACCATTTCAGCAGCACCATATCTGGTAATATTCACAAATGGTTCAAATTTAATATTACCTTCATTAGTCACAAATCCTGAGGCAACAGCTTTAGCAATTTCCTTTCCGTACCAGGAATCTTTTGGCACGTCGCTGAAGTCTATATTAGCTTGTCTGGAAGAATTGAGTATTTGATTAATGAATGTAATAAAATCTATCTTCTGGATGGGCTTATCCAGGTCAGAGGTACTCACACTGCTATCCAGCAAGCCCATACCTTTCCATTTATTCAGCAATGCCGTATCAGCTGATGTAACAGCACTGATATTTCCAATTGCCGCCGACGCATTTAATGGTATCATTAGCAGATATACAATTGTCAACATCACAGATACTGATTTGATAACTTTTCTCATAGTGCCTCCATGCCTCCCAAATTTTTACTTGCTAAAGATTGATTGCCTTATATGCCATAACTGCCGCTTCCGCCCTTGTAACATAACCGGACGGTTTCAAATAATTTTTTCCGTCAATAACTCTTCCTGTGAATATCCCCGCTCCACAAAGATCCGCTATCCTGTCAGCAGACGCCGGAGATATGGATCTATAGTCCGCAAACTCCTTTAATATGCTGCTATCCTTGTCCGCCAGCGGAGTACCCTTGACTTTAATGGCTAGTGCAAGTATAACTCCTGCCTGCTCTCTCGTTATTGCATTGTTTGGATAAATTTTATTGCTTTTATCAGGTGATATAAGTCCAAGTTTTGCAGCCGACAGCATTTCCTTATAATATTTGTGTCTGGAATCCATATCTGCATAACTACCTGCGGCCACCATGCCCAGATCTAGACTTCTTATAACAATGGCACAATATTCACCTCTGGATATACTCTGATTGGGATAGAACTTCGAACCCGATTTGGCATCAAAAACACTTCTACTTGCTAAATTATTTATTGCAGTTACAGCCCAGTCAACATTACTTATATCGGAATAAGTCACCTTTTTCTTTGTAGCAGCCGCTACTTCATTAGATGGCTCACTCAACTTAGAACCATTTACAGCCCTTACTCTGAATGTCAGAGTTTTATCGGTATTAATATTTTTATATGTGAAAGTTGTAGTATTTTCACTAACCCTGCCTACTTCTTTAAAACTATAAAGTTGCATGGCTTCAATAATAAAGTGACTTTCATTTATGGAATTATCTTTCCAAGTAAGCATGATTTCACTGGATGAAATGGCCTTTGCCTGCAAATTACTCGGAGCCTCAGGAGATTTTAACGTTACCATAACTTCATTACTATAGTTAACAGAATTAGATTTATCAAATACCTTTATTCTATAATAATAAGTATCAGTATTGTTAATCCATTTATCATTATATGAAACCGTATTTGGATCAAGATAAGCAATAGTCTCCCATTTACCTATTGGTCCGATTTTTCTCTGTACGTCAAAACCGGCTTCCACCATACTGGTGTCCTGCCATATCAGTTTTATTTCAGTCGTTCCAACTACTTCATAAGTAAGTTTCGATGGTGCAGATATAATAGCGGTATAAACTGTAGTTTCATTGGAAAAATCAGAGTACACACTATTGTCATTTATTTTAGCTCTAACCTTATAAGTATAATTATCATCCTGTGAAGTATTAATATCGGTAAAAGTAGTAGCATTTCGCCCCATGGTCTCATACAGTTTCCATTCAGAATCTGAACTTGTTTTACGCCAAATTTCAAAACCTGTTTCATTAATTGTATAGTCTTGCCATTCAAGTACAATGCTTTTACCATTTACACATGAAGATACTAATGTTCCTGGAGGTTTAAGATATGTACTAGTTATATAAACTACATCTGAATATTCTGAATTTGATGTACCTGTGACTGCTTTTACTCTATAAGCATAGGTAGTATCCGGTTCTAATTCCGGATCTGAATCAATATATGAATTATTATTTTGAGGAACTACTGCTATTTCTTTAAATATTCCATTTTTGGAAGATTTCCTTTCTATAATAAATGCTATTTCCACTGAATTATCTTTCCAAAAGAGCTGAATTTGATGTCCTGACATTGCAAAACCATATAGATCAGTTGGTTTAAAAAGCAGTGTGTAAGCGCCGCTACCTTCATATGGATATGCAGGAGTGACAACATAATCGGAATAATATTGTCTGACTCTGTACAAATATTTTACGCCGGAAGCAACATTTATATCAGCATAAGTATTTTGTCCCATACCCACTCTTGCTATTTGACTCCAGTTCTTATCACTTTCAAGTTTCCTTTCAACAATGGTGTTATATGACTGTTTATCAGGATAAGTCCATTTAAGGTCTATCTCATTACTTGAAACAGGCGTAATTATAAGAGAATCAGGAGTAATTATATCTTGTGTATTTATGGATACCTCATTGGTATAAATATAAACCGAATTATTTGAATCCATAACTTTTAACCTATAAGTATACGTATGTCCAACTTCGAAAGTATCAATACATGATGTCATATCCCCTGCCTGAGTCTGAACCATTATAAATGAACCTGAATCGGTTTTCCGTTCAACTATATATTGTTTTTCATTCACCAGCAAGTCGCTCCAGTCAAGAGACACCTGTGTACTGCTTATCACTGTAAGTTTCAGCGTAGATGTAACTACAGCTCGTGCATCATTACCAGCAATGCTCCAGCACTGCACCAGAATCGCAAGCGCCAGAACCAGCGCAACCTTTTTAATATATTTGTAATTATAGGATTTATTTGAATTCTTTTTAACTGAACTGGCCAAAATGTTATACCCCCATCAAATTATACGTATCAGATTAATCAATTTTCATAGATTTACCAAAAACAGTTTTTATTAATTTATATCGGCAGAAAAATAAGGAAATTTTATAATAAATGAAAAAGTGTAACAGTGATGTAACAGTAAATTAGTATTTCACCCCGGGTGTTTCACGGAAAAACGCTTTTTTACGGCCATATGGAAATGAAAAATCCCCTGGCCGCAGTTCTTACATACTCTGGGGTCAGAGGATTTTCTATTATGTCCGTTCCCGGGATTTCCTAAAGCGGGTCCGGGTTTGGAATCTGAAATCTCAATACATTATTTTATCCGATGGTTTATTTACCTGTGGCTTTAATACGTGCCATAGCTCTCGTAAGAGCCGCCTTGGATCTCATGTACTCCAGCTGGCTCAACTGTTTCTGCAATCTCTCTTCGGCACGCTGCTTTGCGGCTTTGGCTCTGTTTATATCGATTTCTTCCGGATATTCGGCAGTATCGGTCATAATGACAACTCTATCAGGCATGATTTTCGCAAAGCCGTCTGTAACAACAGCATCTACCCATTTTCCCTGCGTATTGATCCGAATTGGTCCTACATTTACTGTTGCAACAGTTGGCGCATGTTTTGCCAAGACTCCCATTTCGCCGTCAACAGACTTGAAAATTACGCATTCCGCTTCTCCGGAAAAGAAGTTCCTCTCAGGTGTAATAATTTCTAATAAAAATGTGGACATACTCATTACCCTCCAAAGAGCTGCGAAAGATTATTCCTGCATTTCCTTCGCCGCTTCATACACTTCGTCAATAGTACCTTTCATATAGAAAGCCGCCTCAGGAATATTATCCATCTTTCCTTCAATAATCTCCTTAAAGCCTCTTATTGTCTCTTTGAGTGGCACGTATTTCCCTTTATATCCGGTAAACTGCTCCCCAATAAAGAAGGGCTGAGACAAGTATCTCTGTATTTTTCTGGCTCTGAATACGATCAGTTTATCTTCTTCGGGTAATTCATCCATACCGAGAATTGCAATAATGTCCTGAAGTTCTTTATTCCTCTGCAATATCTCCTGTACTCTTCTTGCCACCCCATAGTGTTCGTCTCCCACAACCTTTGGATCCAGGATTCTCGATGTGGAATTCAAGGGATCCACAGCAGGGTAAATACCCATGGCAACAATATCTCTGCTCAAAACCGTAGTGGCGTCAAGATGTGTAAAAGTGGTGGCAGGCGCGGGGTCCGTCAAGTCATCCGCAGGCACATATACAGCCTGCACCGAGGTTATGGAGCCCTTTGTAGTGGAAGCTATCCTCTCCTGGAGCGCTCCCACGTCGGTGGCCAGCGTAGGCTGATAACCAACTGCCGAAGGAACTCTTCCCAGCAGGGCCGAAACCTCAGAACCCGCCTGCACAAACCTGAATATGTTATCTATAAATAAAAGCACGTCCTGTCCCATTTGATCTCTGAAATACTCAGCCATTGTAAGACCGGACAGGCCAACTCTCATTCTGGCTCCCGGCGGCTCATTCATCTGGCCGAATACCATGGCGGTCTTCTCAATAACTCCCGAATCATTCATATCATGCCACAGGTCGTTACCCTCTCTGGTTCTCTCGCCGACACCTGTGAATACTGAGTATCCGCCATGTTCTGTGGCAATATTTCTGATAAGCTCCATTATCAGAACTGTCTTACCAACTCCCGCGCCGCCGAACAGGCCTATCTTACCGCCTTTGGCATACGGTGCGAGCAAATCAACAACCTTTATACCTGTTTCCAGTATCTCCGTCGAAGGCCTCTGCTCCTCAAAGGCAGGCGCAGGCCTATGTATGGGATAATAGTCGGTCGCTTCCACTTCACCTTTTTTATCAACGGGCTCACCCAAAACATTGAATATTCTTCCCAGAACCTCTTTACCAACAGGTACTTTTATTGCATCTCCGGTGTCTATAGCCTCCATACCCCTTACAAGCCCATCTGTAGAAGACATGGCAACGCATTTAACGGTATCATTTCCAAGATGCTGCATTACCTCGGCTGTAATAAAACGGTCTTCCTCACCGTCTGTTCTGACGGGTATTTTTATAGCATTATATATGTTGGGCAATACACCGTTTTCAAATCTAATGTCAATTACCGGTCCGATTACCGACACAATTACTCCAGTACTTCCAGCCATTTTATCCACTCCTTCCCTATGAGAACAATTTATTTCAAAGCAGCAGCTCCGCCCACTATTTCAGATATCTCTTGTGTTATGGCGGCTTGTCTGGCCCTGTTATAATACAAATTCAATTTTTGCAGCATCTCATCCGCATTTTTTGTGGCACTGTCCATAGCAGTCATACGGGCGTTCTGCTCACTGGTGAAAGCCTCTACGAAAGCTCCGTACATTATACCCTTGATGTATTTGGGTATGAGCACGTCCAGCACCACCGACGGAGACGGCTCATATTTTATCCGCTCGTCGATCTTGATATCCTCGGTCTTGACATCCTCGCGCAATGAGGCAATTTCAAGAGGCAGCAGTTTCAGAAGCTTTGGCTCCAGGGTAATAGCGGACATCATCTGGGTGAATATTATATATACTTCATCCACTTCCTGTTTGTTGTACAGGTCAAGTATGATGTCGGCAATCTCTCTGGCCCTGAATACGGTTGGGTTTTGTACCGCATAATCAAATTCTGTGTGAACATTGTAATTTTTTCTCACAAAATACGATCTTCCCGAATTTCCTGCCACCAAAAGCAGCGCATTTTCCTTGTCATCGCCGATAGCCTGCTCCGCCAGCTTTTTCACATTGCTGTTATATCCGCCGGCAAGGCCCTTGTCTCCGGTTATGACAATATAAGCCTTCCTCTTGCCCTCTTTCAGATCCCTTATATCAAAATACTTGCTGTCAACATCTCCGCTATGTGCAAGAATATCTGCAATAGTTTCTCTAACCTTGCTGAAATACGGAAGGGTTTCCTCCAGCTGCGCTCTTGCCTTCTTTAGTTTTGACGCTGATATCAATTTCATGGCCTTGGTTATTTGCCGCATCTGATTTATACTTTTAATACGCAGCTTAATTTCACGCATGTTGTTTGCCATATGATAACCCGCCGTTTCTGTCCCACAGCCTGACAAAAAATTTATAACTGCGCGCCTGTACGCTGTGAATATTATAATGACAGGCGCCGCTTATTAAACAAACTGAGCTTTAAATTCATCGGCTGCCGTTTTCATCAGCTGCATGATCTCATCGCTGATGTCTCCGGTTTCCGCAATACTTGAAAGTATTTTGGGATATTTGTCTTTAATGTATTTAACAAATTCCTGATTAAATTTACGCACCTTGCTCACAGGAAGATCCAAAAGATACTTGTCGGTTGCCGCAAAGAGAATGAGCACCTGCTCTTCAACAGGCAATGTGGCATACAATGGCTGCTTTAAGGTCTCAACAAGTCTCTCGCCCTGGAGAAGTTTGTCTCTGGTCACCTTGTCCAGGTCGGATCCGAACTGTGCAAAAGCTTCCAATTCCCTGTACTGCGCCAGGTTTATTCTAAGCGGGCCGGCTATTTTTCTCATGGCTTTAATCTGAGCCGAACCACCGACTCTGGATACCGACAGGCCCACGTTTACCGCAGGTCTCTGTCCTGAGAAGAACAGCTCTGTCTCCAGATATATCTGTCCATCCGTTATGGATATAACATTTGTTGGAATATATGCCGATACGTCGCCCGCAAGGGTTTCGATTATAGGCAGCGCCGTTATGGAACCCCCGCCCAGTTCATCGCTGAGCTTGGCCGCTCTTTCCAGCAGTCTTGAGTGCAGGTAGAAAACGTCTCCGGGATATGCCTCTCTTCCCGGCGGCCTTCTGAGAAGCAGTGACATTGCCCTGTAGGCCACGGCATGCTTGGACAGGTCGTCATAAATAATAAGAACGTCCTTGTTATTTCTGTACATAAAATCTTCGGCCATGGCACAGCCCGCGTACGGAGCCAGATATTGCAGCGAAGCCGTATCACTTGCCGTTGAAGATACTATGATGGTATATTCCATGGCTCCAAACCGCTCCAGCGTGTTAACAATACCGGAAACCGTTGAAGCCTTCTGGCCTATTGCCACATATACGCAAATTACGTCTTTGCCCTTCTGATTTATAATGGTATCAACCGCAATTGCAGTTTTACCCGTCTGCCGGTCTCCGATAATGAGCTCTCTCTGGCCCCTTCCTATGGGGATCAGCGCATCAAGTGCCATAATACCTGTCTGCAGCGGCTTGTTTACGCTTTTCCTGTCAATAACTCCGGGAGCTGTGAAATCCACAGGCCTGTAGTTTTCAGCCACTATATCCCCTTTGCCGTCCAAAGCCTTTCCCAGCGGGCTGACAACCCTTCCTATGAGATTTTCCCCAACCGGAACCTGAACGGTCCGGCCGGTCCTTTTTACTGCCGTACCTTCCTTAATCTCTCTGTCATCCCCCAGAATAACACAACCAACGTTATCTTCCTCCAGATTCAGAGCCATACCAAATACATTGTTGTCAAACTGCAGAAGCTCACCGGACATACATGACTGAAGTCCATATATCCTTGCAATACCATCTCCTGATTGAAGTACATAACCTACATCATCAGTCTTTACCGCAGCGCCGTAATTTTCTATCTGCTGCTTAATAATCGAGCTAATTTCTTCTGGTCTAAGACTCATCCTTTTCTCACCCCATATGCTCTGACACCGGTCATTTGTTGACCAGCTCAGTTAATGATTCAATCCTGCCCTTAATGGTTCCATCGTAAACCTTGTCGCCGATAATCACTTTTATACCGCCGATTACTGACTCGTCAAGCATTTCAATGGCCTTAACAGCACTAGCATTGTAAATTTTTCTGAATTTATCTTTTATACTGCTCAGCTGTCCTTCATCCAGAGGCTGTACAGTTATAATTTTCATTTCAAGCACATTTGCCCGCTGTTCCATCAGATGTACAAACTGCTCAAAAATCTTCGGGAGAAGACTTATCCGCTGTTTTGCCACCAATAGCAGGACAAAATTAAGCATGTTCCTGTCAAGCCTGTTTGAGAATACATTTTTTATTAAAGCCTGCTTGCTGTCTGCCTTGATTCTCGGATCAAGCAAGAATCCCTTAAATTCCGACAAGGTATTGTAAAAACCCACAAGTTCCTCAAACTCCTGCCTTACATTGCCCGTATCCTTTTCAGACAGCTCCAGCAATGCCTGCGCATATCTTTTTTCAACGAGCGGCATTAAGCAGCACCTGCCTCATCTATAAATTTATCAACCAGACTCTTGTTTGCTTCAGTATCCATATTGGACTGAACCACCTTTGTTGCGGCAGAGATTGCAAGAACTGCGATCTGCTGTCTTATCTGACGCAGCATTTCGGCTCTTTCGCGTTCAACATCCTGACGTCCTCTTTCAACAATCGCCAACGCATCTTTTTTCGCATTTTCAATTATCTCATCATATTCACGCGTAGCCTTGATTCTGGCTTCACTTATGAGCTTGTCGCTCTCTTCCCTGATTTTCTTAATTTGCTCCTCGTAATTTTTACGGGTTTCGGCAGCTTCTATTTTGGCCTGCTCCGCATCCTTCAGGGACTGATCTATGGAGTTTTTTCTTTTCTCCATAAACTCTGTAACAGGCTTAAAAAGAAACTTTCTCATAAAAATGTACAATATGATCAGGTTCAGCAATACAAAAATAAATGTATACTTATCAGGCACTAACATATGACCCAATCTCCTTTTCAACAAACCTTTATATAATAGCGGCCGGCTGACCGGCCGGACTTTTACTGTAAATTACTGCCGCATATCTGTGAAAGTGATTTATCAGCTTTCACAGATATGCTCAAGTCAATTGCCGTCAATTAAGGTCAAAATATCACCTTAATTGACTTTTGAAACTTATTGCTTTCATAACAGATTTCAAGAATAAAGCATACTGCTGTTTCTTAAATAAGTACTTGCAACATCCGATTACATCTTTAAGAATATCAGTACAAGCGCAACAACCAAACCATAGATTGCTGTTGCTTCCGCAAGAACCGCGCCAAGAAGCATAGTGTTTCTGATCTGACCTGCTGCTTCCGGCTGTCTTGCTATACCCTCAACTGCCTTACCTGTTGCAAGACTTATACCGACTCCGGCTCCAACACCGGTAAATACTGCTATTGCTGCAGCTATAGCTATCAATCCGCCCATTATATTCACCCCCTTATTCAAGTGCCTCCGCAATATATAGAGAAGTTAAAAACATAAACACATACGCCTGCAAGACACCGTCAAACAAGTCAAAATACAAGCTCAATGCTGCCGGTATTACTGGCGGCATTGCCGCGTATATAAGTTCCATAACTATGAATGCGCCCAATATGTTTCCAAAAAGACGTAAAGCCAGAGATAGAGGCTTTATACCGTAATCGAGAATTTTAAAAGGCAGCATCATAGGAATTGGCTCAACAAAACTTTTAAGCCACCCGCCCATTTTTTTATACCGTATGCCCGCATATATTACCAAAGCAATAGACATCAGCGCCAAGCATGCGGTGACATTGATATTTCTCGTGGGAGGTCTGAGCTTAAAACTTTCACCTGGAATAACATTAAAAATTGAAATGGTATTGGCGAAAATAAGGAATAGCATAACAGTGCCCAGATAAGGTGCAAAAGGTTTCCAATGATGATCTCCGATCGCATCCTTGCAAATGTTGTTGATAAGTTCTACGACCGCTTCGGCGGCATTCTGCCTCTTGCCTGGTACAGCAGTGAGCCTGCGGGTTAAAAAGACAGCAAGAAAAATCATTACAGCCATTAT
The DNA here is from genome assembly GCA_023397905.1 of Bacillota bacterium. Taxonomy (GTDB): domain Bacteria; phylum Bacillota; class Clostridia; order Acetivibrionales; family DSM-1351; genus Ruminiclostridium. Next base: position 21,010 of record JAEWSZ010000004.1, read on the forward strand.
CACCCACATTACAACAACCACATCGGAAACCGGAATATTCAGATCGAAAAACCTGATCGTAAACATCGTATGGGAATCCATGGCCTCTTTAAGCCTCTCACTTAAATCCATTTTTTATTTCACCTTCTGTCCGTATTGGTTTTTTGTAATTCCCAAAGCCTCTGTAACAGCATTTATCATAACAATTACCGAGATCGACAGCGTTCCGGCCAATGCGGCTATAAGAGTATAAAGCCCATAGCGCATTGAGAGTATCACCATTATTCCTATTATAACTATATTTAACAAATATATTACTAAATTAGTTACAATAGCTCGGTTTTTATTTGCGCAGCTTAAATGCCTGAATACAGATTCAAGTACTGCAAATCTTAACAACGCGAAAAACACGCCAAAAGTCAGGGCGATTATCATAGATATCCTTTGCTCTCCAAAAAAGAAACACACCCCGGATAACAAAATATATAAAATACCCTCTCTTTTTACAAAAAATCTTAAAAAATCGCTCATAATAGGTTTTTTTGTACATTTCTCCACAAAAAGCTGTTAAGTTTTTTCATTAATGTTACGATATTTATTTAGGCTCGTAATCATCACGTGCTATGTTGGTTTTCAGGAACATAGCAAGAAATTATCTCAATGATAGCACAGTAAAAAGTGTAAATCAATGGTACTTTGACGAAAAGTTCACAATTTGCGCTTTTAAATTTAGTATTTTTGTACAAAAGAATTAAAAAAAATATCAGGAGTGGTAAACTATATGGACATAACAACCATCATTGGTTTAGTTTTAGGCTTCGGGGGCATTATAACGGGTTATCTTGAAGAGGGACATTTCGACATGTCGTTACTTGCCGGATTATGGGGACCCGGACCTTTTTTAATTGTTTTCATCGGGGGTCTTGGAGCGACTCTTGTTGCTTTTCCTTTATCAGAATTTAAAAAAGCGCTATCTATATTACCAGTGCTATTTACTCAAAAAAATTATAACGAAATTGATATCATTAATGAACTTGCAGATCTTTCTGAAAAGGCCAGAAAAGACGGTTTGCTCAGTCTGGAGCAGGATGCGCAGACAAACAGCAATGATTTGATACGAAAGGGCCTGGCTCTTGTAGTTGACGGTATTGAAACCGAAGTTATTAAAGATATCCTGGCCAGAGAGACAGAGCTGCAGGAGCAGATTTATGAGTCAGGGGCCAAAATATTTGAAGCAATGGGAGGCACCTGGCCTGCCATGGGTGTTTGCGGAACAGTTATGGGTATGATAAGTATTTTGAAGGACCTCAGTGATCCGTTGGCACTTGGACCAAAAATAGCAGCTGCATTTATTGCTACTTTCTATGGCGTTGGTTTTGCCAATATTGTATTGCTGCCCTTTGCCAATAAAATCAAGTCAAAAGCAGGCCGTGAAACCATGATAAGCGAAATAATTATAGAGGGACTCCTATCAATACAGGCTGGTGAAAATCCACGTATCATCAAGGAAAAACTCAACCTCGCCCTGATGGAAAAGCTGAGCGGCAACGGAAAGAAGAAAACTGCAGAGGCAGATATCGGTATTGAAGAAGGAGCTGAGGCATAAACATGGCGAAAGAAAGAGTTGTAAAGGATAACAATGAACGTTATCTTTTGACATATGCGGATTTGATGAACCTTTTACTTATTCTGTTTATAATTTTATTTGCCATGAGTCAGGTAGATACGGTAAAATTCCAGCAATTGTCACAATCCCTCAGTTCGGCTTTCGGCTCAGGCCAACCGCCATCTGTGGTCCAGGGCGGTGAGTCCGGAAATTCGCTGATAAACTTTCCGGCTATAATGCCCTCACCCGTTATCCCTTCACAGATTGAAGAAGAGCAGATCTCGGCAGTTGCCGGCGAAGTGGAAAAAATGGTAAAATCGGAAGGCCTGGAAGGCAATGTGGATGTCAAATTGCAGGAACGCGGAGTCGTTATTTCGATAAATGAAAGGCTTATTTTTAAATCAGGAAGCTCCGAGATTGAAAGGGAATCCCAGGACAAGGTCATAAAAATCGGCAGAGATATTCTGGGCAAGATACCAAATAATCATATACGTATCGAAGGCCATACCGACAATGTTCCCATCAAGAGTCCAAGGTTCCCGTCAAACTGGGAATTGTCGGCTGCAAGAGCCACCAATGTTGTAAGGATACTGGTAGAACAGGCCGGCATAAATCCAAGTCTGATTTCAGCCGTAGGTTACGGTGAATTCACACCGCTGGTTCCCAATACCTCCGACGCCAACAGGGAAAAGAACAGGCGCGTGGATATCGTTATATTGAGAGATTCCTCCAGCCTCGGTGAAGCCGACACTGACAAGTAGGCTTCAAGAAGTCAATTACTATCGGCTTTCAACCGTAATTGACTTTGGTAATAAATAGAGATACGGAAAAACGGAATTCAGAAGTTAGTAAAGACTCGAATTTATAATAGGTAAATAAATTTGTATGAACCTTCAGAATGATATAAAATAATATCAAACTGGAGGTTTCTTATTTAAAGAGGTATCTTTATGAAAAAAATTATCGCAGGCACTTGTATTTTAGTAACAGGGCTTATCCTGTTCATCGTTGTACACTTAGAAGCTTCAAAGTATATGGTATCTTTGGGCTCATGGAGTACACCCCCCGGTAAGTATTTAACCAGTGTATCTGAAACAGGGGGAACTGTAGTTCTTGCCATAAGTATTATATTTGGCATAATAGGATTATGTATGTTATTAATTGGAGCCTTTAAAAAAGACTGAAAAATCTTTATGCGGTACGAGTCAACACTTCCGAGACCTAAAAAGACTGTTGAAAATGAAGCAGCGCAATATATCGCATTACTCTATTTCCAACAGTCCTTTTCATCCTTAATTCTAAAAAGTTCTACTGATTTCCCGCCTTCTGATTCTACACTGAAAATTCCTCCGGCTTTTCGTCAGTCAGTCCGAAATGGAACAACAGCGCCTGTACAATTCTCTCGGACGCATGCCCGTCCCCATACGGATTTACCGATTTTGCCATCTTCTCGTAATCCTCTTTGTCCTCCAGCAGCTTTGCGGCATGCTCCAGGATCTCCTCCCGAACGGTTCCGGCCAGCCTTACTGTTCCCGCTTTCACCGCCTCGGGCCTTTCGGTTTCCTTCCTCAGCACCAGCACAGGTTTTCCCAGAGTGGGGGCTTCCTCCTGGATTCCGCCCGAATCGGTCATTATCATATATGACCTTGCCATGAGATTGTGCATATCCTGCACATCCAGCGGCGGGATCAGATGAACTCTTTCCTTTTCTCCCAGAATCTCTTTCGCCGTCTCCTGGACCACAGGATTCAGGTGTACTGAGTAAATAACCTCCACATCCTTGTATCTGTCCACTATGTCCCCTAAGGCATGACATATATTTCTGAGCGGTTCCCCGAGGTTTTCCCGCCTGTGGGCCGTCACCGCAATAACCCTCTTGTTTTCAAAGCTGATATCGCGGAGTTCCTCGCATTCAAAGGTGTACTGGTCCTTAACGGTGGTTTTTAAAGCGTCATTGACGGTATTGCCCGTCACATAGATAGCATCTTCGCTGACCCCCTCGTTGAGCAGGTTTGCCTTGTTGGTAAGCGTAGGTGCCAGGTGAATATCAGCCATTGCGCCCGTGAGCTTCCTGTTCATTTCCTCTGGATATGGCGAATATTTATCAAAGGTCCTGAGGCCTGCTTCCACATGTCCTACGGCGATTTGCCTGTAAAAGGCCGCAAGGCTTCCCACGAAACAAGTGGTAGTATCCCCGTGTACAAGGACTACGTCGGGAGTTTCCTGCTCCATTACCTTTTCAAGTCCTTCCAGCGCCCTTGTGGTTATTCCGGTCAAGGTCTGGCGGCTCTGCATGATGTTCAGATCATGCCGGGGCTCTATTTCAAACATCTTCAGCACCTGGTCAAGCATTTCCCTGTGCTGGGCTGTTACGCATACAACAGAATCTATATTGTCATGTCTTTCAAGCTCTTTCACCAGCGGAGCCATTTTTACAGCATCCGGCCTGGTTCCGAATATGGTCATTACCTTAAGCTTTTTCAATTTTCTACCTCCGATTGCGGCCATTCTTGCAGGATTATTCAGATGGTGGCACTCCTGGCCCTTGTTTTGGCTGTTCATCTCACTCATGTACATGGATCCGACAATTACAAACACGGCGACGGCTATTACCAATATTATTGCGCTTACGGGCCCCTTGTAATCAAGCACCACCGCGCACAGCCCCAGAGCCGCACTGGCCACATAAATCAGTGAAACCGATTGCTTCTGCGTAAGACCCATGTCCACCAGCCTGTGATGCAAATGCCCTCTGTCGGCAGTCATTGGGGATTTTCCGCTGGCAATTCTGCGGAATATTGCAAAAACGGTATCAAACAGCGGGAGTGCAAGCACCAGTATAGGAACTGCAATTGCTATTGCCGTATAGGCCTTGTAGGTTCCCTGTATTGAAATAGTTCCGAGAATAAAGCCCAGAAATGTAGCTCCCGTGTCTCCCATGAATATCTTTGCGGGATTAAAATTATATGGAAGGAACCCCAGGGTAGAGCCTGCCAGTATGGCGGCCAGAACCGCCGTATGTATATCCGGATCCGGTCTTATTACCGACACAAAAAACAGCGATAATGAAGCTATTGATGATACTCCGGCGGCAAGGCCGTCCAGACCGTCTATCAGATTTATTGCGTTGGTTATTCCGACAATCCAGAGTATAGTCACAGGATATGATATCCATGGGCCGAATGTTGAAATCCCGATGACCGAAAGAGGATTTGTAATGAAGTCTATTCTTGTTCCGGTTACCGCCACAATCAGCGCGGCTATTATCTGAATTGGAAATTTCAGTTTTGCGCTTAAAGATTTTATATCGTCAACTATGCCCAGAACAGCTATTATAAGGCTTCCTGCCAGCATACCGATAAACTGCCTGTCAAAAACTATTGCCGTACTCACCTGTAAAACCTTTGAACTTACCACGCTGAATAATATAGATACAAAAAATCCAGCAATTATTGCGAAACCTCCCAGCCTTGCAATAGGCTCCTTGTGCATTCTCCGCTCGTCTTTCGGAACATCTACGGCACCCATTTTAAAGGCAAGCCTTTTGGCGGCAGGCGTCGTGGAAAATGCAACTATAAATGCAAGGGTGAAAGATATAAAATATTCATATACACTCGACATTTGAACACCTTCTTATTCCAGCAAAGTTTTACGGATTATCCGGACTCGCATGGATAAACCGCAATTTTTACCTCGCCATAATCAGCTTAACATCAAAATAGAGGGAGGTAGCGTTCTCCCTCTATTTGCATTTTAAGTCCATTGAATAAAAGTAAGATTTATTATTTCGTGCCGAACAATCTGTCGCCGGCATCGCCCAATCCCGGGACAATGTAAGCATGATCATTCAATACTTCATCAACGGCAGCGCAGTATATCTCCACATCGGGATGATCCTTGCGGATTCTGGCAATACCCGCTTTTGCTGCTATGAGGCACATCAGTTTAATATTTGTGACGCCTCTGTTTTTTATAAACTGGATGGCTGCCGACGCAGAACCGCCTGTTGCCAGCATTGGATCGAGAACGACGATCTCCCTCTCTTCCACATCCACAGGAAGCTTGCAGTAATATTCCACAGGCTCCAGAGTTTCCGGATCTCTATATAAACCGATATGTCCGACCTTAGCCATGGGAAGAAGGCTCAGCATTCCGTCCACCATTCCCAATCCGGCTCTTAAGATAGGCACGATACCTAATTTTTTACCTGAAATAATCTTTGTCTTTGCGATTCCAATCGGAGTTTCGATCTCCACCTCTTTAAGCGGCATGTTCCTGGTAACTTCATAGCCCATGAGCATTGCTATTTCGGAGACCAATTCCCTGAATTCCTTAGTATTTGTATTCTTGTCTCTTAGCAGTGATATTTTGTGCTGAATCAACGGGTGATCAAAAACAAATACATTTTCTTCCATCTTAAAATTCCTCACTTTACCGAATATTTTTTTTCAATATCTGAAATCTTTCCTACTCTTTTTCCATGCCGCCCGCCTAAAAACTCAGTTTCAAGCCATGTTTCAATAATATCCAAAGCCACGCCGGGTCCAACCACTCTTTCGCCTATGGCCATAACATTGGCATCGTTATGCTGCCTGCTCATCTTAGCCATATAGCTGTCTGTGCAAAGAGCTGCTCTGACGCCCGGAACCTTGTTGGCCGCAATTGATATTCCTATTCCGGTGCCGCATATTACAATTCCCCTGTCACATTCTCCTCCGGCTACCGCTTCGGCCACAGCCTGTCCATAGTCCGGATAATCAACCGAATCAGGGCAGTTGGTACCAAAATCCTTAACTTCCAGTCCCTTATTTTCAAGGAACTTGATTATATCCGCCTTCAGCAGATATCCAGCATGGTCGCTTCCTATTGCAATCATAATTCCTCCAGATATATAAAATGACGAAGTCAATTACTATGGGCTGAAAGCCGATAGCTTGGGTTTTAGGCTAAAGCCTTCCGAAGTAAAAAATTTCTGAACCCAAGCGTTAAAACCCTCAAATATAATTACTTGAAAGCAACACTCGCCTGAAGGCGAAGGTTTTAACCGTAATTGACTTTATAACCATCAAGTCGTTCCATATTATTTTATAGTATAAACTGCCGCATGTCAAAAAAAAGTGGCTTATGTCCTTGCCCCTGGCATATCGCCGGTTATCCTTCCAATCACCGCTTTTACGCAGTCATATATCTCCATGGCACAGCTTTCGTAATTGGCATACGGCATTCCAAAAGGGTCCGTAATGTCCACTGAAGCGCCATCTCTGACCGTCTGCGGAAAAGCATATTCCTTTAGGGTAAATATCCCTCGGCTCTTCCCCGGATATTTTGCCTTGAGAAAATCTCTGTGCTGCCTGGTCATTGTCAGCAGCAAATCCGCCTCTTCGATATCCTCCCGGCCCAGCAGCCTTGCCTTATGGACCGATATATCTATGTCCCACAGTTTTTTAAGCGCCGTAATGGAATGCCCGGAGGCCGGGTCCCCATCAAATGCCTGTATCCCTCTGGAGGCGGCCTTAAAAGGCGACAGCGCGCTGTCACTTGAGGACAGGGCCCTGAAAATACCTTCGGCCATACAGCTCCTGCAGGTATTGCCAGTACATACAAAGATAATTTTCTTGCCTCCCTGGGCTATTTCTCCGTTAAAAATCTTTTCCATCATCCACCCCGCCTACTCCGCTTCTACAATATCATAGCCTGCCGCTTTGACCATTCTGTTCATAATGGCCAGCCCTACTTCATGTTCATCTACAGACTCCGCCAAAATAACATCTGTTTCCCTGGCGTCAAATTCTCTGAAAATTGAAAACAGCCTGGCGGCTATGGTTTCCGGATTTGCACGGTCTCCCATGGACACCGCTCCAAGGCCTTCATATGCTTCCAGAGTCTGATCCGTAGCGCAAATCCCCACCCTTTTGCCGGCTTCTTTATTTCTTTCTGCAAGCTCCAGTATTTTAGCCGACTGCTTTTTTATATCCGAGCCCTTTACAATTATCACATGGGCCTTGGGAGAATAATGCCGGTATTTCATTCCCGGGGATTTCGGTATACTGTCTGTGCTTATTTTTCCCAAAATCGTCTTATCAATATCTATATGACCTATATAATTTTCAATTTGCTTCGGAGTTATTCCTCCCGGCCTTAAAAGCACCGGAGGATCAACTGTGACATCAAGTACGGTGGACTCCAGACCCACCCGGCAGCTTCCCGCGTCCACCACCATTTCGATCCTGCCCTCCAGATCGTCCAGCACATGCTGCGCCGTTGTGGTACTTGGCTTGCCGGAAGCGTTGGCGCTTGGCGCGGCTACCGGTATGTCCGCCAGCCGTATCAGTTCCCTTGCAACAGGGTGTTCCGGCATCCTTATTGCCACCGTATCCAGCCCCGCCGTTATGATCTCCGGAATGATACGGCTTTTTTTCAGCACCAGGGTAAGCGGGCCGGGCCACAGCTTGTCCATCAATATACGGGCTTTTTCAGGTATGGCCTCTGCCAGCTCAAATATTTTTTCCCGGTCTGCTATATGTACAATCAGAGGGTTGTCCGAAGGGCGCCCCTTGGCTTTATATATCCGTTCCACAGCCGAAGGGTCCAGCGCATTTGCCCCTAAGCCATACACGGTTTCAGTGGGTATGGCCACAATCTTTCCGGCCTTAAGCGCTTCCGCCGCCCTGTTCAATTTTCCCCTGTCCATATTTTCCGGATCTATTTTAATAACTTCTGTAATCATTATTTATTAAGCTCCTGACTCTGCCTTCACACTTTTCTTTTATACTTCTGCACTCCCGGTTTTCCCGCTCCTGCATTCCGCCTTACGGTTTTATTCCGAATTCTGAATCCTCGCTCCTGAATTCTGTTTTAAGGTTTTATTCTGAATCCTGATTTCTGAATCCTGAATCCTCAATTAAGCATTGTCACTATTATACCACACAAAATCCCCAATATATTGCCCACCGACGACATTCGTCCCAGGTAGATGCGCTTTGACTCCGGTATCAGCTCCCCATAGACCACAAAGAGCATCGCTCCCCCTGCGAAGCCCAGGCAGACCGCGATGAACTGCTCCGACACATGTCCCAGAACAGCTCCGATCAGCGCTCCCAGCCCCATGGGAACCCCGGATAGTATTGTGAGCGCAAAAGCTTTTACAGCTGAAAATCCGCCCACTCTCATCGGCAGAGCCATGGCTATCCCCTCCGGGATGTCGTGTATGGCGATTATCAAGGTCAAAGTAACACCCAGGCTCACGGACGCCTCAAACCCCGAACCCACCGCGAAGCCCTCGGGGAGGTTGTGCAGCGCCAGGCCTATTGAAACCAGGATACCGGCACGGAGAAGTGTTGAGCTTCCCTTCGCATTTTTTACCACATCGATCTGCTTTACAAAATCGTCAATTACTATAATTGTCAATATTCCTAACAACACGCCTATGATAGTCAGGTTCAGGCCGGCTATTTTTACCGCTTCCGGCACCAATTCAAAACAAACTACCGCCGTCATGAGCCCCGCCGAAAATTCCAGTATCGAACTCAATATTCTGTTACTTATATTTTTGCCCACAAAAAAGGCTATCA
>JAEWSZ010000097.1 GCA_023397905.1 Bacillota bacterium
TTTCGATAGTGCTTCCGTACTGGTATTTTGAATTAGAACCGAACCCTTCTGTCCAGAACCAAAAAAACACCAATACTAATAAACCCAAAATAACATATAGACCCATTTTATGATATTTCTTCAAAAATCAATCCCCATCCTATCAGAATTTTAAGGAACATTATCTAACCATTGTTCCGTATTTCATTATATCAAATATATTAAAAAACAGTGACTCTGAGGCTGCATACATTTGATGCTACAAAAAAGTGGCTCCAGTGTCAACACCGTGATATAATTGTCCATGACGGCGAGGGTAGCCCTTGTAGAAGAGTAGAACATATATTATGCTTTTGGAGAAATATATTATGCTTTTGGAGAAGATAAAATTGCAGGGAGTAATAAAAAATTTAACTCCTGTAAACCACTAAAACCAATAACTATTATAATTCTATATATAGAAGTGAGGAAGCCGTATGGAATTAATTAATGTTCTGATTGCCGATGATGAAGATATAGTACTTGAGGATTTGAAGAATTTAATTCCATGGACTGAGAACGGATTCGAAATTATTGCTACAGCTACCAATGGAACCCGAGCTTTTGAGTTATTTGAAAAATATAACCCACAAATCGTCATTTCAGATATTAAAATGCCTGGAATGGATGGAATTGAATTATGTAAACGCATTTTAGCAAAAGATCCCGATGTTAAAATCTTACTTTTAACAGCATACAAGGATTTTAACTACGCTAAGGATGCCATCTCTCTTGGAGTATCCAATTATTTGCTCAAACATGAAATAAATAGCCAAAACCTGTTATCAGAATTGGATAAGATACAGAAAGAAATCAGTAAGGAGCAAATTCAGCGCCATCTAATCAGAAACAGGTTTTTCAAGAGAATCATAGAGGATAATGTAGTCGAAGATAGTATTCTAGAATTTAAGGATTATAACAGAAAATCAGAAAATTATGTCCTCCTGATAGTGAAAATGGATGTACCTTTCGATGTCATTGATAATTGTACTTTTTACAAACAAAACAAGCTTGCAGATATCCTAAAGTTAAATAAAGAGAATTTACCTGAGTTTGTAAATTATTTTGAAATAATAGAAATGCAAAATGGATATGTCGTAATAGTTCTTTCAATATACAAAATTGTCAGCCAACAAAAGATAATAGAAAAATTGCAGTCTTTTTCAGCTTCCATTCAAAAGGGATTGTTCGATATGTTCAAGGTCACTGTATCAATTTCGGTTACTAATACTGCTCTGAAGCCAGAAGCATTGAAAACACTGTATGATCACTCGGTTGAACACCTTAAATATGGTGTTTTCTACGGGAGAAGAAAAATATTCACACATACTCTGCAGAAGCCAATAAATTCTCAAATAAATCCCTTTGTGAAAGAGAAAGTAGATATATTTATAGATTCATTGGCTAAATCCGATTCTGATGCTGCATGCGGCTGTATTGATGAAATTTTCGAAACAATTTCAAATACCCATTGGGATACAGTGCTCCTTAAGCAAGTATGCGACACGCTGCTAAAGCACGTTGTTGAGCATTCAACATCAAAAGGTATATCTAATTTTGAAGATAACTTCCATATTGGCAGAGACAGTTATGAATTTTGGTATAGCATAAAAGATATCTCCAAATGGTTCAAGGATATTACTAGGCAAATTGTAAAAGAAACGGAAAATTTGAAAAATGTAAGCAGATCAAATAAAATCAGGCGTGTTATAAGTTATATTGAAATTCATTATAAAGAAGATTTAACGCTGGAAAAAGTTGCTAAAAAACTTGGCTTCAGCCGTGAATATCTGAGTCAGGTTTTTAAGAAGGAAACCGGTCAGACTTTCCTTGAGTATCTGACCAAATATAGGATTGAGGAAGCAAAAAAATTATTATTGGAAGGGGAATACAAAATTTATGAAATTGCAGAAATGGTTGGATATAGCACAAGCCAATATTTCAGTGAAGTGTTTCGTAAAGTAGCAGGAATAAACCCTATTGATTATAGAAATGGAGTTGGACATGCAAAAGATCAGCATTAAAACAAAAATAATCTGCAGTATGAGCCTGATTGTATTAGTCACACTAATTATCAGTGGCTATTTTGCATATGAGTATTTTACAGGTATTTTGAAAACACAGGCCTTGAATGATGACAAGATAAAGCTCAACCAAACTGCAAGACAGATGGCGTATATTTCGGATGATACCAAGAAATTTGCTTACAACATTATTATGGATAGTGATATACAGGATTTTCTTAAAATTACTTCATTTAGCAATTATTTTGAGGAAATAAAGAGTGCTAATTATGCATTACAGAAGCTCAGCTACTATATACAGCTACGTGACTATATTGATAGCATAGTCATTATTGCTCCTGATAATAAGACTTATTGGAGTTCATATCCGTATGAAGACTATTTCAACCAGAAAATCAAGGAAAGGTGGTATACGGATTTTATAGAAAAAAATCTTTCGAATGGCTTTACTGAGAAACACCAGATTTCTTTTGGAGGAAAGGTAACTGATATAGTAAGCTATATTATTCAATTAAGGAGTGTTGAAGATCCAGAGAAAGTCAGAGGTAAACTTGTTGTTAATTTGAAGATGGATAACCTGATTAAAACTCTGAATCTTTCTAATGTAGACAATGAAGGTGTCTTATGGCTTGGGCAAAATAATGAGATTTTGTATTCGAAGATTGAACAAAAAGACAAGGAAAATATTGAACGTCTAGCAGGAATAGCAACAGAGAGTGGGACGGACAAGGAAGAAATCAATGAGGATAACTCAGGCTATCTGATTATGGATAATTCGGCAGGATTTGGATGGAAATTTCTCTCATATACATCAAAAGAGAGACTATATAAAAAGGTAAATTATGTATTTTATTTTTTATTGATTTTCATATTTGCAGGGATGGTATTTACCATATTAATTGTCATTCCATTAATATTCAATTTTACGAAACCTATAACAAATCTGAATAAAGCCATGAAATCAGTGGCGGAAGGTAATCTGGATACAGAAGTGAATATAAAAAGTGGTGATGAGCTTGAAGACCTTGGAATTGGCTTTAATCATATGGTCAAGGATATAAAAAAATATATCGATGAGTCCTTGAAAAATGAAAAGGCTAAGAAGGAAATTGAATATGAACTCCTTATATCACAAATAAATCCGCATTTTATTTATAATACCTTAAATACAGTTATATATTATGCCAGAAAGCAAGGAAATGATGATATCGTAAATTTAATGAGTTCATTTATCAATATTCTGCAGGATGCGGTAAGGGTAAATGAAAATGGTGTTATGGCTACTTTAGGCTCCGAAATAGATATTGTAGAGCATTATGTAAAGATACAGAAGTATAAATACATCAATAGGTTTGACTTGATATGGGATGTAGACGAAAGCTTGAAAGGGAAGTCTGTACCTAGAACCCTTATACAGCCTCTGGTTGAGAATGCTTTGATACATGGTATTCTTCTTAAAGAAGGAATGGGAATTATCAAGGTCACAGTAAAACAATCAGAAGGAAAGCTGGAAATTTTGGTTTATGATAATGGTATCGGTATAAAAAAGGAAACTTTAGATAGATTGACAAAGGCAAGCAGTATCAATAGACCTGAGGCTAAGATGAGGTCAATTGGTATACCAAATCTTATGGAGCGGATAAGATTTATTTATGGAGAAAGTTACGGAGTCCATATAGAAAGCTCAGAAGGAGAATGGACAGAGATTAAAGTAATACTTCCGCTTGAATAAAGTTCATTATTATAAAAGTGTACAAAATATCACATTTGTCACATTTTTGTTATCCTCGATCAGTGTTACCATGAGTACATAATCAAAGAGCAGATAGCTCTAAAAGGAGGATATTCAATGTCAAGAAACCATTTGAACAAGGGTATAAGTCTTATTCTGGCAGCTGTAATAGGCTCATCCTTATTATCAGCCTGCGGAAGCAATCCGGAAAAAAATGAAGTTTCAAATTCAACACAATCTGCAAGTACAGTATCTTCGTCAGAAAATTCTTTAAAAGGAACATTAACTGCCTGGTACTGGGATGATGCAGATTTTAAAAACACAGCTACTATATTCAACAAGGAATACCCGGAAATTAAATTAGAGAATACAACTGTAGCAATATCTGATTACCTCAAAAAAGTACAGACATCTGTTGCGGCAGGTATGGAGCTGCCAGACTTGCTGTATGCTGAAATCAGCCAGAGAGGCAAGCTTTTTGACATGAACATATGGGAAGATTTAGAGGCTGCTCCATATAATTTTGATAAAAGCCAATATTTTGATTATGTAATTCCAACCATGCAAAATCCTGATGGCAAAATAGTTGGTCTTGAAGGAACACTAAACCCGGCTGGCTTAACTTATAACAGAGCAATCGCTAAGGAATATCTTGGTACTGATGATCCTGATAAAATAGAAGCAATGCTTACCGATTGGGATGCTTTGATCAAAATCGGTAAACAGATTAAAGAAAAGAGCGGCGGAAAAATATATGCATTTGCCAGCATGGGGGATGCACAGGAAATCTTGGAAGGACAGAGTCCAATACCACTGATAAGTGGAAATACCTTCAATGCAACAGAGACAGTCGGCAAAGAATTGGAAGTCCTTGTCAAAATGAGAGATGCAGGAATTGTAGACAAGCTTGATGCATGGACTCCAGCCTGGAGCGCATCCATAGGCAGCGGCAAATATCTCTTTTACCCATGTGTACCATGGTTTATTACTAGTCAGATAGAGCCAAATGACAAGGATAGTAAAATCAGTTGGGGTCTTGTAACACCTCCTGGTGGTGCCTTTAGCTTTGGCGGAACAACCACCGGCATCACAAAAACTAGTAAGAATAAAGAGCTTGCGTGGACATTTATGAAATGGAATTACTTGTCTTTGGATGGAGCGTCTGCAAGAAAAACAGTAGGTTCGTTTGTTCCATATAAAGCAGCTTATAATGACCCAGCCTTTGCATCTGATAAAAATCCACGTTTTGGTGGACAGGATATTGGTGAGAAGTTCTTCAATCAGTTTACAAAATCAATCAAAATAAGGCCACAAACCAAATATGATGCATCATATTACGAAATTTATGACTTGATTCTTAAAGCCGTCAATAAAGACAACAAATGGGATGCTGCAACAGCATTGGCTAAGTATAAAACAGAATTAAAGAAAAAGATACCAGATATTGAAATTAAGTAGTAATTATATGAAATAAGACAGTGAACTTGCTGCAACATTAGTTATCCCGATATTGAAAACAATATAACTGGTGTTGCAGCTTTATTAAAAAAGGATTTATACAAACAACAATATCTTTACACATAAAAAAACAGGTGGCGACTATGAAAAAAAATAATAATGGAATATGGCCATTAGCTTTTATTTCACCGTATTTTATCATTTACTTTATATTCGGTCTTTTCCCAATTTTATTTTCACTATATTTGAGTTTTACAGATTGGGATGGTATCAGCACAATCAAAACAGTAGGCTTTAATAATTATATAAAAATCTTTACTACTGATCCCTATTTTCTTAAATCCATATGGAATACAATTATATTCATGGCCTTATCCTTACCTCCAATTCTTTTTGGCGGGCTGTTACTGGCAGCCATGATGTATGGAATAAATGGCCGGGCAAAGCAAATATTTCAGCTTTCAAATTTTCTTCCTTTTATTACTACTCCCGTAGCGATAGGTATAATATTTTCCTTAGTCTTTGATTGGCAAACCGGAACTGTCAATAAATTGTTGATACAAACTGGAATAATGTCTCAAGGTATCAATTGGTTGGGTGAAGTGTGGCCAGCCCGTATAGTTGTCTCATTGATGAGAATATGGAAATATACCGGATATTCAATGGTTATTTACTTGGCAGGAATGTCAAATATTTCGAATGATATTTATGAGGCAGCAAATATAGATGGCTCTAATGCTGTGACAACGTTTTTCAAAATCACTTTACCGCAGCTTAAGCCCATTACTCTTTTTCTCGTTATCACGAACATAATAGACGGATTACAGCTTCTTGATGAGCCTATGCTCTTATTTTCCGGATGGACCGGCGGGGGTGTTGTGGGAGGACCAGAACGGTCATCTTTGACAGCAGTTTGGAATCTATATGATACGGCTTTCGGAACAACAAATCAGTATGGATATGCTGCTGCAATGGCATATGGATTGTTTTTGTTTATTTTGATATTTTCAATAATCAGCTCAAAAGTTGTATATAGAGGAGGGGATGAAAATGAGTAAATACAAGTTGAGTAATATCATACTGGTGGTAGTATTATCAGTGATTTCAATAATATCGATCCTGCCATTCTATATCATGATAGTAATGGGTACCTACTATAGCGAGGATTTATTTACTAAAATTGCCCTCTTACCCCAAAATTATGTTTTAAATAATTTCAAGTCCATTCTTGAGACTAACTTTTTTCAATTTTATTGGAACAGCTTTTATATAGCAGTATTAGTAACCGTATTAAGTGTATTTGTAAGTGCATTGACAGGTTTTGCATTTGCAAAATATGAATTCCGGGGTAGAAAATTTTTATATAACTTTGTTTTGGCTACAATGATGATACCAGGCCAATTGGGACTTGTAGCATTTGTTGTAGAAATGAAAAATTTTCATTGGACCAATACGCATCTGCCATTGATTATTCCTGCAGCTGCCAGTGCCTTTGGAGTGTTCTGGATGACACAATATATAAAAGGAAGTGTACCGACTGAGGTCATAGAAAGCGCAAGGATTGATGGATGTAATGAACCTTTGCTTTTCTTCAGGATAGTAATTCCTTTTATCAAACCGGCAATTGCAACACTCTCAATGTTGATGTTCCTTGGGTCTTGGAATAGCTATCTGCTGCCTATGATTTTGTTAAATAAAGCAAGCTTATACACATTACCTCTAGGAATAATTATGCTGGGAAGTGAGCGTCGAGTGGACTATGCAGCAAGAATACTAGAGCTTTCTTTAGGGACAGTACCACTTTTGATTATTTTCGCCTTTGGCTCAAAAAGCTTTATACGTGGAATTTCTGCGGGCGCTGTCAAGGGCTAAACACAACATATGTATCATATGGATAAAAGAAAATTAGGTGCAATCTTTATTAATAATAGAAACGGAGATAATCATGAGTAGAAATATAAAATCACTTGTAAAAGAGATGACTTTGGAAGAAAAAGCCGGCATGTGCTCCGGAAAAGATTTTTGGCATTTGAAGGCTGTTGAAAGACTTAATATTCTTTCTATTATGGTGAGTGACGGTCCACATGGACTAAGGAAACAAACGGATGCCGATGATAATCTTGGAATAAATGCCAGTGTAAAATCAATTTGCTTCCCTGCAGCCAGTGCAACGGCATCTTCTTTTGACCGTCAACTTCTCTATACATTAGGAGAGGCTCTGGGTGAAGAATGTCAAAGCGAGGACATAGCAGTGCTTTTAGGGCCTGGGATAAATATTAAGCGAAGTCCTCTTTGTGGACGTAATTTTGAATACTTTTCAGAAGATCCATATTTAGCAGGTGAACTAGCCTCTGCACAGGTAAAAGGCTTACAAAGCAAAAATGTAGGTGCATGTCTGAAACACTATGCCTGTAACAATCAGGAAAAATGGCGCATGTATGCAGATGCTCAGGTTGACGAACGAACCCTGAGAGAAATTTATCTTACTGCATTTGAAATTGCTGTTAAGACTGTGCAACCATGGACAATGATGTGCAGCTTTAACCGTGTAAATGGAGCATATTCCAGCCAAAACAAGAAGCTTTTAAACGATATACTCCGTGATGAATGGGGCTATGAAGGCTTTGTAGTAACAGACTGGGGAGCAGTAAATGACCGTGTAACCGGACTTGAAGCAGGGCTTGATCTTGAAATGCCTGGTACCGATGGAGTAACTGATGCACTGATAGTAGAGGCAGTAAAAGATGGGAAGCTGCCTATTGCGGTTTTAGACCAGGCGGTAGAACGAATACTTAACATTGTATTTAAGTGTGTAGACGGACGTATTAAAACTGAATATGACAAAGAAAAACATCATAACCTGGCCACAAAAATGGAAGAAGAAAGTGCTGTTTTATTGAAAAATGAAAATGATATACTGCCACTAAGTGAGAAGCAAAAGGTTTTAATCATAGGTGAATTTGCAGAAAAACCACGTTTTCAGGGAGGGGGGAGTTCACATATTAACGCTACTAAGCTAAGCAGTGCTTTGGATGCAGTTAAGAATTTGTCATCAGTATCCTATTTACCCGGCTTCTCATCTGAAGGTGAAGAAGAAAACGAACAATGGTTTAATGAGGCAGTAAAAGCCGCACAACTTGCCGAAGTAGCTGTTATTTTTGCAGGCTTACCTGATTCTTTTGAAAGCGAGTGTTATGACCGCTCTCATATGCAGCTTCCAAACTGTCAGAACAGGTTGATAGAAGCGGTATGTGAAGTACAAAAAAATATTATAGTAGTACTACACAACGGATCTCCTGTTGAAATGCCATGGATAGGAAAAGTAAAGGCTGTTCTGGAGCTTTATCTGGGTGGGCAGGGAGTAGGACAGGCAGCTGTGAATCTGCTGTATGGAAAAGCTAACCCTTGCGGTAAACTTGCAGAGAGCTTTCCTGTTAAAATGGAAGACAATCCTTCATTTCTCAATTTCCCTGGTGATGGTAATGTTGTGGAATATCGTGAAGGGGTTTTTGTCGGATATCGCTATTATGACGCAAAGAAGATGAAGGTTTTGTTCCCATTCGGGCACGGTCTTTCATATACCAAATTTGCGTACTCCAATTTACGTTTGGACAAGGACAAAATGAAGGATAGTGATACACTTACTGTTTATGTGGATGTGACCAATTCAGGAACAGTTTCAGGAAAAGAGATTATCCAATTGTATGTTTCCGATAAAACGGCCGCGACTATAAGACCGGAAAAAGAGTTAAAAGGGTTTGTAAAAGTGGAACTTTTGCCCGGTGAAACCAAAACGGTAGAATTCATTCTCAATAAGCGCAGCTTTGCCTGGTATAATACTGCAATTCAGGACTGGTATTGCGCTTCAGGTGAATACCTGGTTCTCGTTGGTGCATCATCCCAAGATATACGTTTGAGTTGTTCAGTAAATATTTCTTCTACTACAGTTTTACCTTTTGTAGTAGATGGAAATACACTAATATGCCATGTTTATAAGGATAAAAAGCTTGCTGAAAAAGCAGAGAAAATTCTTTCTGGTTTATCCGCAAAGCTCATAGAAATTATGAAAGCAGAGGATGATGACTTACGTAAAGTTGAACTGATGGAATTGCCTTTCCGTACATTACGTGGTATTTATGAAGTACCCCAAGAGAAGTTAGATGCGGCAATAGCAGAGCTTAACAAACAGTGATTATAAGTAATTAAATGCATTCGCTAGATTTAGCGTTAACAAAAAAATAAAAATTTAGGGTGATATTAATGGAAAATATATCTGAAGTAAAGGTAAGTTTTAACGGGATTAATGGCAATTTAGTCGGAGAAGCTGTTTCCGAATCTAAAAGAATATTATCTGATTTACATGGGATTTTTGAGGATGATGCAGCATTCGGCAAAATGGACCAGGATACACTTGTTTATAGGGTTCAGTGCCATTTTGCAGAGCAAGAAGGTAAAGTGGGTGGGTTATTCTTTGGAACAAGCTACGTATATCCGGGAGCTGTAGGTAATGAATATTTTATGACTAAAGGACATTTTCATTCAAAGATAGATACTGCCGAATATTATTGGTGTATTGAGGGTGAAGGTGTATTGATTTTGATGGATGAGAATAGGAATTGTTGGGCTGAGAAAATGACCAAGGGCTCATTACATTATATTCCGGGTAAAGTAGCACATAGAATTGCCAATACCGGAGAAAACATTCTAACTGTAGGTGCCTGCTGGCCATCAGATGCCGGACATGATTATGCAGCGATTAAAGAAACTGGTTTTTCATCAAGGCTGAAAAATGTTAATGGTGTTCCAACTCTTATACCAGCTGAATAAACATTGAAGAAAAGTGGTGAAGGCAAATGATTTCAATTGCTTGCGATTTTGGTGGAACAAACATTAAAATAGGTATTCTTAAGGATGGAAAAGTAGTTAGAAAAAGCTCAATAGAGGCCTTTTCCCATATGGGTATAGAATATCAACTCAAGAATGTAGAAGTAGAAATCAAAAAGCTGTTGCAGGATAGCAATTATGAATTGCAGGATTGTAGTGGTATAGGCATTGCTATTCCAGGCTTGGTTGACAATAAAGAAAAAAGAGTTCTGTCCATAAATGAAAAGTATAAGGATGCTGAAACCTTTGAATTTAAGGAATGGGCAGAAGTGAAGTTGGGATTACCTTTAGTAATGGATAATGATGCAAATCTCGCATTACTGGGTGAAACTAAAGCTGGATGCGCCAAAGGCTCTGAAGATGCAGTTTTGATGATTTTGGGTACTGGGATAGGAACTGCTGCTGTTATAAATGGAAAGCTATTAAGAGGTAAGCACTATCAGGCAGGCTGTTTGGGAGGACATTTTATAACAAAGGTTAATGGGAAAAAATGCACCTGCGGAAGTATAGGTTGTATAGAAGCACAGATAGGTTCTTGGGCTATACCTGACGAAGCAGCATCCTTTAAAGAATTTCCAGGGAGTATGCTGGCAAAGTGTGAATTGATTGATGTAAAAAATGTAATTCTTTGTATGGATAAGGGTGATACGTTTGCAAGTGCGTTCTTCAATCACCTGATAGATAATTGGAGTGCAGCAGTAGTAAACCTTATCCATGCTTATGATCCGGAGGTAATAATACTAAGCGGAGGAATAATGAAGGCTGGCAATAAAATTCTGAAACCCTTAAGTGAAAAGGTCTGGCAAATGGCATGGACACCTTGGGGGAAAGTACAGTTTTTACTGGCAGAAGATCCTGATACTTCAGTATTATTAGGAATTGAATACCTTTTGAAGGAGGCAATTTTAAATGAGAACGCCCAATTATGATAAATATCCCTATGTTGAGGTCAAGGGTTATGAAGATAACGCATGGAGTGAATATAAAAATATAATAGATGAATTAAATAAAAAAATTAATACTATGGGAAGAAAAAATGTTGTTGTAACAGTTGATTGCTATCCAGGCGTAAAGGAGCAGGAGGTCTTGACTGCTTTGCTCGAAGGCATAAAACCATCATTGCTTATTAAGTCAGAGGAGGCTGCCTTCTCAGGTGATAAAATCACAAATATGATTTCCAGAAATCTGACTGATGACAGGGTGTTTGGTGTATTATCCTGCCATAATCTTGAAGAGTTCTTCGATACTGATAGGATAAATCAGTTTAGAGTACAAATTAAAGAAAATCAGGGTATTACATTAATTTACGGAGTGGGTGCTGTTCTGATAGATAAAGGTGACGTTTTAGTATTTGCTGACTTGGCGAGATGGGAAATTCAACAGAGGTACAGAAGAAAAGAACTGGCAAATTGGCAGCTGGACAATTACGACGAGGATATATTAAGAAAGTACAAAAGAGCCTTTTTTGTTGAATGGAGAGTTGCAGACAGGCACAAAAAGAAATTATTCGAAGAAATAGATTACTTGTTGGATACAAATGTTTATGATGAGCCAAAGCTGATAACAGGTGAAGCTTTGTGTCAAGGCTTGAAAAATACCGTTACAAGACCGTTCAGAGTTGTACCTTTCTTTGATCCGGGAGTTTGGGGCGGACAGTGGATGAAAGAGGTATGTGAGCTTAATAATGAAGTTGAAAATTATGCCTGGTGTTTCGATTGTGTCCCGGAGGAGAACAGCTTATATTTAAAATACGGAGATATTATAGTTGAAATTCCATCGATAAATGCAGTCTTATATCAACCAAAAACTTTATTAGGGGACAAGGTACATGCAAGGTTTGGAGCTGAGTTTCCTATCAGATTTGATTTCCTAGATACTATGGGAGGGCAGAATCTCAGCCTGCAAGTACACCCATTAACAGAATATATCCAAGAAAATTTTGGGATGCATTATACTCAGGATGAGAGCTACTATATTCTGGATGCAAAAGAAGAAGTAGATGTGTTTATTGGTTTAAAAGAAGGAATAGATAAAGTTGAAATGATAGATGATCTTCGACGTGCTCAGAGAGGTGAGATTTCATTTCCTGATGAGAAATATGTAAATAGATTTCCTGCTAAAAAGCATGATCACTTTCTGATTCCTGCTGGAACAGTTCATTGTTCAGGCGCAAACAGTATGGTACTTGAGATAAGCGCTACTCCTTATATATTTACCTTTAAGCTTTGGGATTGGGATAGAATCGGGTTGGATGGGCTCCCAAGGCCAGTTCACATCGAACATGGTAAGGAAGTAATACAATGGGACAGAACTACAGAGTGGGTAAAAGAAAATCTAGTAAACAGAGTGGAAGCAATTGAAGAAGGAAATGGTTGGAGAGAAGAAAGAACAGGACTTCACGAGAGAGAGTTTATTGAAACAAGAAGACATTGGTTTACAAAAACAGTTATGCATGACACCAATGGCGGAGTTCAGGTGTTAAATCTCGTTGAAGGTGAAGAGGCAATAGTAGAAAGTCCGGATAACTCCTTCGAGCCCTTCATAGTTCACTATGCAGAGACCTTCATTGTACCTGCCGCTGTTGGAAAATATACAATAAGTCCTTATGGCAAAAGTGAAGGTAAAGAAATTGCAACATTAAAAGCCTATGTGCGAGTTTAAAGGGGGATTTGAAATGAATTTTTACCCGGGATTTGACATAAAACCTACAGAAAATCCAATGGGTTTTGAATATGGTGAAGGCTGCTTCGGCCCGGCCGTGGAAAATAGACGCCTTGATGATATCAGAAAAAGCCTGAAAGATCCAATGTGTAATGGGCCTGAAATTGTCTATTCTATAGCGATGGATGTTGGAAAAGCTATACACAAAGAGGCAATGGAACAGAGAAGTTTACTGTTTGGAGTTGTGACTTATGCAAAGGGAAGTCTGGGTAATGAACCTGTGAGAAGCCAGGGTCATATTCACAAGGTATCCAGCAGCGGTTGGTCTACTCCGGAAATATATGAAATATGGTCTGGTAAGGCAGTGATATATATGCAGGAAACAGCAAAGGATAATCCGGGAAGATGTTTCGCAGTTCTTGCAGAACCGGGAGATGTGGTAATAGTTCCACCCTATTGGGCACATGCAACTATTAGTGCGGATCCGGAACAACCTTTGACCTTTGGAGCCTGGTGTGAAAGAGATTATGGGTTCGAATATGAAGACGTCAGAGCCCATAATGGACTTGCCTGGTATCCCATGCTGGAAAAAAATAATTTGCTTAAATGGCAGGCTAATGATAGCTATATAAAGTCAGAATTAATTGTAAAGAAGCCTGGTGATTATGCAGTACTTGGGATTAAAAAGGGCGTACCAATATATACCCAGTTTGAAGAAAATAATGACTTATTTCAGTTTGTTTCTCAGCCAGAATTATGTAAAGATATTTGGCTGGATTTTGTACCTTAAAGCATTATCAAAAAAATACAAGTGTTTTTTATTACTATGTAACCACGTGCATAGCACGTAGATGGGAGATAATATGGCAGAATTAAAAGTTGATAAAAAATTAGCTATAGCAATGTGGGATTTTTCCTGGCTTGAAAGGCGATGGGATGGTGCCGGATATGAGGATTGGGATAAGATTCTTGAAGAATTAAAGGAAAGAGGCTACGATGCAGTAAGAATAGATGTATACCCTCATCTGCTCCATACAGATCCGGATAAAGAGTGGACGCTCTTGCCAGTATGGTATTATCAAACTTGGGGAAGTCCTGCAATTAATAAAGTAACAGTAAAAGAAAATTTGAAAGAATTTTTAACTAAATGCAAAGAACATGGTCTAAAGGTTGGACTTTCTACTTGGTTCAGAGTTGATGAAGATAACGTTGTTATGAATATAAAGACGCCAGAGGATCATGCTGCAGTCTGGAAAACAACTCTTGATTTTATAGCTGGATGGGGATTGCTGGATAACATATTGTATGTGGATTTATGTAATGAATTCCCACTGAACGTTTGGGCGCCATTTCTTGAGCCTGTATTGGGTACGGCTGAACCGGAAAGAAGACAAAAGGAAATATTTGACTGGATGAGGGTATCTATTGAAGAACTAAGAAAATCTTATAATAATATACCATTGTGCTATTCTTTCACTGGGTTATTTGATGATCCTGATGAAGATATATCTTTTATGGACTTGCTGGAACTTCATATTTGGATGGCCTCAACAGATGAATACTATGAGATGGTTGGATATAATTACGAAAGGTATGAATTAAAGGGCTACGAAAACATAGTTTTAAACGCAGAAAGAGTATATAAGGAAAGACCGGAATATTGGAAAAACTGCTTGAAAGAAGCCATTGAAAAAGCAGCAAAATGGTCTAAAAAATCTGGAAAACCAATAATAACAACCGAATGTTGGGGCGTTGTAGATTATAAGGACTGGCCATTACTTAAATGGGATTGGGTTAAAGAACTTTGTGAATTTGGTGTAGAAGAAGCCGTGAAGACCGGGAAATGGGCTGCAATGGCTACCAGCAACTTCTGTGGACCACAATTTGCAGGAATGTGGCCTGATATAGAGTGGCATAAAAGATTGACAGATCTGATTCACAACTCTTAAATTGGCCTGACGATTTAGAATATAGTCTGTAAAAGAAGCTATAAAACCTTTCTAAAAAATTAAACAAGAAACCTTATAAAGTATTATTCAAGGAGGAGTAAATGAAGAAACGTGTGCAGTTTGTCTTGTACATGGGCTTTTTTACCTTAGGACTAATTTTGAGTATAAGTGGCCCCATGATTTCAACAATTAGGCTTGATATAAATATGAGTTACAGCCAAGTCGGACTGATTTTATCAGGATATTCTATTGGAGTGCTGCTAATTGCTTTGGTTGGGGGTTACTTAGCAGATAAATATGGTAAAAAGCCTTTTTTAATTATAGGAGGAATTATATTAGCAATTGGATTATTAGGATGTATGGTGTCAAACAGCTTTGCACTTCTGATGGCAAGTACAACTTTTGCCGGAATTGGATTCGGCATTTATGAAATAGGTATAAATGCGCTGTGCTCAGATTACAATGACTCTAATAAAGGGTCTGCAATGAGTTTGCTGCACCTTACTTCGGGTATAGGTGCAATTATTGGACCTTTTGTAGTTACTTTATGCCTGGATTTATTAAAAAGCTGGCGTATTGTATATGGGATATTAGCCGTATTTCCTATTATAGTAACTTTAATATTGTGGCAAGTAAATATTGATAAGAAAATATCAAACAATTCAAACAATAATGTAAAACATAGGTTACCTTTAGATAATAAGTTTTTATGGATATCAGGTATTTTTTGTTTTGTTTATGTTGGGATTGAAAGTACTGCATCCGGTTGGCTCCCGACTTATTGGCAATATATTTCTCCCAAAAGTTTAATTTCAGCATCATTTGTATCAATTATATTCTGGAGCTCGGTAACAGCAGGAAGACTGGTTTCAGGAAAAATTGCTGATAAGGTAGGATTT
Source organism: Bacillota bacterium (assembly GCA_023397905.1). Taxonomy (GTDB): domain Bacteria; phylum Bacillota; class Clostridia; order Acetivibrionales; family DSM-1351; genus Ruminiclostridium. The sequence continues at coordinate 15,626 of JAEWSZ010000097.1, forward strand.
ACAAAGTTCATTGTTTTTGCTTCATTGGGGACTATGGTATTAGCAATAAGTTGGGTAATAGTACCTTTTAAGATATTTACAATCATTGCAATACTTTTATTAGGGGGATTTCTTTCAGGTATTTTCCCAATAATTATGGCTTCAGTTACAACTCGATTTTCCAGCATTTCAGCAGAGGTAAGTTCATTTGTTGTAATAATTGGTTACTTAGGAGGCTTTTTTATGCCTTTAGTCATCGGAAATTCAATAGATTTTGTGGGCATTGCAAAGATTCCACTTTTTGTTTGTGGACTTTCGTTGCTATTATTTGTTTGTGCTAATTTAGTGAAAAAATTTGAAAGTTTAGCTGGCAGAAATTTCGATGGCTAATGGGAGGGCTGGAAATAAAGCAAAAAGGTGCACCTTTAAAATACAATCAAGAAGCTACAAATTCAGGTGAACAACCTTACTGAGAAGATATTACTTCTCCGCAAAGAAAAGTTTGGTTCATTTAGCGAGAAGACGCCTAAGGATGAAATCGTTGGACAGAATGGAGAATTATTTTCTTGACGGAAGAGGTTCTCTATCAAATAATGCAGCTGAAAATGTCGTCCGTCCTTTTACAGTCGGACGTGAGAACTGGCTGTTTGCAGATACCCCGAAAGGGATTCTACATCAGCGGCTGGATATAGTATCATCAAGACCGCAAAAGCAAATGATCTTAAAAATTGACTTGTCTTTACTTAAAACATTCTTCCTCCTCAAATCGAGGAAATACTTGATCATACAAAAATGATATATCCATACCAATACATTCGGCCGCATAAAAAATACCGCCGCGCAGCCATGCTGCTGAATCCGCAGCTCATTTTTCCCGTATATTCAAAAAGGAGATGGACCTTAAGCCCCGGGAATACAGGGGCAGCATATAAGTAGTAAAAAAAAAGCAAGGAATGTAAAAAAGGTATTATATACAAGACATTCATAAGTCATATATAATCATTTACAGAAACTGTATATTTCGTATCTTTATTTTATTAGCAAAATTATCATATTATCAAGCATGTCTATATCTGAATCGGTGCCGGCGTTGAATTTGTCAGGCGCAATGAACAGCATACTTTAAGCTCCATTACAAGCCTTCAAAAATTGTTCCTGCTTTATATGGTTACTGCTCAAAAGATTCTGAATAGGCTCTAAGGTGGTGGTGCATATGGTTGGGTAACATGATCCTTGTTATAGGCTTCTGCCTTTTGGCAGACTATGTTATTCAGATATCAGCAGTCAATAAACTCAATTACAACTTGAGGAGGATAGTACAATGTCAACATTATCTGGTACAAGAGCGCAAACAGATTTATACACAACCATATCTCCTAATGGGAAGATAAGGCATACCATTTACCTGGAAGACGGACGGTTGTTCCATCATGTTATGTTTAATGCTCTTCAAATCCTGGCACCTTCCAGCATCGGACTAAAGATAACGGATACTGACTTCCATGATAGCTTGACCTTTGTCTCCACCAATACTGCATCATGGAATAATACATACACTCTCCCTGCCGGCAAAAAAAGCGTCTATGTGGATAATCCCGTACAAAGAGAATACGTTGTTCAAAAAGGTACAAGGCAGCTGAAAATCATCACAAGGGTATTTGATGACGGCATTGCATTCAGGTACTATATCGCAGGCCCGGGAGGCACATTTATTGAAAATGAATATACGGAGTATAATATTCCTGCAGGCACAGGCGGCTGGGGCCAACCCTGGGTAGTTAACTATGAAACTCTTTTCCGGTATTATAGTCCCGGCTCCTCGGTAGATAACTTAGCAATGCCTTTCCTCGCGTCTTACAGCAACGACACCGTATGGGCTTTGTTTACAGAAGCAAATGTGTTGAACTCCAACGGAACCTATTGCCCTTCCGTCCTGAAAGGCAGCATTGGCGGTACTCTAAACCTTATCCATGCGCCGGATCCGGATCAGGCGAAGCTTGGTAACCGGGTACAGGTTGCCTTGCCGTTTCAGTCGCCCTGGAGGGCTGTGATTATAGCCGGTAATCCAAATGATCTGGTCAACTCGACTTTGGTGCAAAATGTAAATCCGGAATCGGAAATTGCCGACACAAGCTGGATCAAGCCGGGCAGAGTGGCGTGGTCGTGGTGGAGCACATATTCCTTTGCGGATAACGACAGCTTGTCTCCAAATTCTATTCAACGCAAATTCTCGTATGAACAGCAAAAAGAGTATGTTGATTTTGCGGCAGCAATGGGCTGGGAGTATGTGACGGTAGACGCCGGATGGGTTGACTGGACTGACGGTACAGTGGCGGAGCTTTGTGTGTATGCCTCGGGAAAAGGAGTTGGTATTGTCCTTTGGGGCTCCTATGAATTATGGTCGCCATACGGAACAAGCTTGATGAATATAAAAACGTGGGCCAGTTGGGGCGTCGCGGGCATAAAGATTGATATAATTGAAAAAGACTCACAGATCGGCATGGCATTTATGGAGGAAATGGCCGTCTACTGTGCGGAACTGGGACTTATGCTGGCTTTGCACAGTTCAACGAAACCCGGAGGAGAAAACAGGACATGGCCAAATATTATAACTACGGAAGGGGTATCGGGGAATGAGCATTATTGGCTCTATTGGCCCCCGCCTAATAATGCCGCTCATAACTGCGCTTTACCTTTCACCAGAAATGTACTCGGATCTATGGACTACACTCCTGTTGCATTAAGTAACAGGAATAAGAATACAACGCAAGGGCATCAATTGGCACAATCTGTGGTCTTCGAATCAGGGCTGCAGCACTTTGCGGACTCCATAGATGTCTATGGGGTTTGGAAGGGGACTGAGTTCCTGAGCGCTGTTCACGCAGCATGGGATGAGACGAAGGTCCTGGAAGGGCTGCCGGGAAAATATGCGACTTTTGCCCGCCGTAAGGGGGCTGATTGGTGTATTGGCTCCATAACCGCTGAGGCAAGATCGGCAGTCATCCAACTATCCAACCTTAACTTGGAGGCCGGAGACTATACTGCGTATATCTATAAGGATGGAGCGTCAATGGATTACCTTGTAAAGGAGATCAGGACGGTGAACTCCGCTTCGATCCTGACAATTCCAATGCTTGAAAGCGGAGGCTGCTCCGTCCTCATTTCAAAAACAACCGTACCAGGGATGCCTGCCGACCCATATACTCCCTATGAGGCGGAAGATGCCACTTTGGTAGGTACGGCGTCTGTCTATGACAACGCCAACTGTTCGGGCGGCAAGAAAGTTGGTTATTTAGGCTTTACCGGCGAGGTTATATTTAATGTAAATGTGCCAAGAACGGATGTGTATAAGGTGAGGCTGTATTATTTATCTGCCGATCCGAGAACAATCAGCTGCAGCATAAATGGCGGTCCCGGATACGACCTGGAAATTGCATATGGCTCAGGGAGCTGGAATACGGTAAGAATATTCCCAACTTCCATGTCTCTTAATGCAGGAAGTAATACAATCAGGTTATATCATACCGAATGGGCGGTTGACATTGATAAGATCGGCATACTTATTGATAATTGACCCTGATTTATCTCCTCCTTATGGAGTCTATCGGATCATCAGAAGGCGGGGATTTCAAGTTGCTGAAATCTCCGCTTTCCTGGTTAATAATGCTGATATAATATGTGATATAATGAGTATGAAATAATAGTCAACATAAAAGTTGTGTAACTTTAGCCCTTTATTTTCATGTAAGGGAGCCAGTGGAATGAGTAAGCTGTCCAGAGTCAGGATATCGGTATTGACCATACTGATGATCCTGTTTTTAGTGGTAATTCTGCCAATGTATTTACTTGGGTACGGGATCTACCAGTGGGGCTACCGGATGACCACAAATGAGATTACCCAATCCCTTCATACCAGGGAGTCGTTCGTTATTACAACCTTGGATACGGAGCTCCAGAGAATACGGAAGGTACATCAGGAGTGCCTTAATGACTCGGATCTGTATTATTATGTAAACGCTTTGCCCATCATGAGCCGCACTGAAAGGCTGTCCAGCTTTCTTTCTATTGATAAGCGGCTGGGGCTTGTCCAAGACAGTTCGGCATACATAGAAGAGGTAACTTTATGGATGCCCCGGCTTGCACAAATGATATCCTCCTCACGGGGGGTAGACCCTGCGACAGACAAGTGGCGGGCTCTTATGGAGGAGCCTGTCATATCCCAGGCGGCCGGCCTGTCGGTTTATGACGGTAATCTTTACCTATGTGCGGCATATCCGCCGGGTATCTGGTATCCGGGTTATGTGCCGCAGTATATACTTGCTGTCAGGCTTTCAAATGAAAGGATCATGGAGGACTTAGCGGCCTTTAACCTGTATCCCGGCAGCGGTACGCTGCTTCAATCGGAGGATCAGGCCTTCCGGCTTATAACAGGACGGGATATAGGACTGACCGGTGATGAATCCAGGGACGGACCCTCCGTACACACTTTCAGCACAGAAAGCGGGGAGACTTTCCTGCTGGCAAGCGCAAATTCGGATTTTCTAAACCTGCAAATGCATACATATGTATCTGAGCAGATCATATATAGCGGATTGGACACTTACCGCAACCTGTTCATTGTGTTTACAATAGCCGCTTTAATGCTGGTTCTGGCATACATCTGGTTTTCCAGGCGGCTGGTCAGCGAGCCTATCCGCAGGCTTGTTGCTTCACTCAGGCAGGTGGAAAGCGGCAAATTGGATGTACGGATAGATTATAAGGCACACGACGAGTTTGGTTATCTTTATACCACATTTAACAAAATGGTTGAATCCCTTGCCAATATGATTGAAATTAATACCCGGCAATTGATGCTGACACAGGAAGCGGAGCTGCGCCAGCTTCAGGCGCAGATTAACCCCCACTTTCTGCACAACAGTTTTTTCATCCTCTACCGGATGGCCAAGGATGAGGATTATGAAAACATAAGCGAATTCCTTACATACCTGTCGGAATACTACCGCTATGTGACCCGCAACGCCAGCATGGAAGTGGATTTATCTGACGAGGATGGCCATGCGCGGCGTTATATGCAGATTCAGCTTGTCCGCTTTGGCAAGCGCATATCTGCTGATTTTAAACCGGTTCCCAAGGGGCTTGAGGGATTAAAGGTACCCAGGCTGATCCTGCAGCCATTGTTGGAAAATGCATTTCTGCACGGTTTTAAGGATACCATTGCAGGCGGGATTCTGCGGGTATGGTATGAAGAGCGGGATGAGAATGTATACATACATGTAGAAGACAACGGGGCCGGCATCCCGGAAGAACGTCTTGCCTGCCTGCAAAACAAGCTGCGCTGCGCAGCTGATGCAAATGTGGAACGCACCGGTATTGTAAACATCCACCAGCGGCTGCGCATGCGCTTCGGACCGGAATATGGCCTTAGGGCGGAGAACCTGCCGGAAGGCGGCTCGCGGTTTACGTTGGTTTTCCCAAAAAACTTTGAGGAGGCGGAGCATGTATCGGGTATTAGTAGTTGACGATGAAGCTTTTATCACTGACAGCCTTGCCTTCCTGCTTGAAAATCAGCGGGAGCCCAGGCTTGAAGTGATAAAAGCATATTCTGCCCCCGAGGCCATCGATATGCTTAACACCGCTGCATTCCACATAGTGGTGACGGACATTGAAATGCCGGGGCAATCAGGTCTGGAGCTTCTGCGGGAAATCAATGCAAAATGGCCTTCGTGCCGGGTTGTGTTCCTGACGGGGCACGACAGCTTTCAGTATGCGCATCAGGCCATTCGGTACAATGTAGTGCGCTATGTCCTGAAAAACGAGGGCGACGACATACTGCTGGAGGCAATAAAGGAATGTATCCGGCGCATTAAAAAGGAGCAGGCCAATACCGGTTATCTGCTCAAAACCAGTGCCGCAAACAATCATGCGGCTGAAAAAAGGGGCCGCGAACTCATGTGCCGGCACATGGAATCACGGCATGCCGCGGACAGCTTGGCGGCGCAGTGGAAAGAGGCGAAGCTCTGCCTGAATCCGGATAAGGGTGTCATGCTTATGGCGGGTTGCACCCGGGACCCTATAAGCGAAGATACCTTGAATGCATTGCATGCAATAGTCACGGCAAAAATCGGTCATGCGGTTTCAAGCGAAGCGGTGTTAATGAGCGAAAAGCTGTGCATTTGGTTTATGCAGCCCGCAGACAAAAGCAACCGCACCCACGCACTGGCCGCTGTCAAGGGACTGGCCGAGGGAATCCAGGAAGCAATAAGAATCAGCATATCTGTTTATATAACCTTCGTTTTTGCCGAGGAAGAAATACCGTGGAGTGATGTGCCGGGACGGCTTGCATCTCTTCAGGATATCGCGCGCAACCATTTAGACGGGCATATGGGGCTGGCTTTAGCCGGCACACGTTTCTTTGAGGAACAGAGCAAAGAAACGGGCTATGCCGCCACAGGCGCCGCGTTTGTTGGGCATGTGCTAAGCTATATCCGGGAAAACCTGGGCAGCGACCTGTCTTTAACAGCTCTATCCGAGCTGGTATATCTGAATCCATCCTACTTATCACGGCGGTTTAAGGAAATCACCGGCAGAAATCTGACAGATACCATCCTGAAACTCCGCATGGAGGAGGCTTGCCGCCTGCTGAAAAACACCGCCGACCGGGTGAAAAATATCGCCGCGCAGCTGGGCTATGAATCCGCCGCTCATTTTTCCCGTATATTTAAAAAGGAAATGGGAGTTACTCCCCAGGAATACAGGGACACATAAAATAGTAAAAAGACAGCAAGGAATGTAAAAAAGGTATTATATACAAAGCATTCGCAAGTCATATATTATTGTTTATGAAAACTGTATGTTTTGTATCTTTTTATATTAGGAGGAAATAAGATGAAAAGAATATCCAATCTGATTCTCGCAATAGCTTTGATTCTTTCAATAGGCCTGACAGCCTGTGGAAAAGATGAACCGTCTGCAGTGAACACTGATACCTCCACAGCTTCCGGCACAACTGCGGCATCGGCAGAAAAAACTGATCCCTTTGGCAGATACGATGAAACCGTAACCATTTCTTCTGTCAAAAATTTAGGTGTGGCGCCCCTTGAATTCCCTCAAGGCGATTCACTTGAAGCCAATGTCTGGACCCGTTACTACAAAGATAACTTTAATATCGAGATTGACTGGCTTTGGAGTACACTTGAGCCGCAATATGACCAGAAGGTCAATATAGCCATAACATCAGGTGATATCCCCGATCTTATGATGCTAAGAAATGCAAATCAGCTGAAAATGATGTACGAGAACGGGCAGCTTTATCCGGTTGACGACATTTTAGAGAAATACGGTTCCCCTTTTGTAAAAGAAGTGTTATCTTCCGATGGAGGACTTGGCATAGAATCAGCCTCCTTTGACGGTAAATTATATGCCATCCCGCATATTGAATCAGGGCTGATGAGCTCGCCGGTGCTGTGGGTGCGCACTGACTGGCTTGATAAATACGGTTTGGACATTCCTACAACCAAGGAAGAGTTTTTACGTGTAGCCGAAGCTTTTTCCAAAGGAAATACATATGGTCTTGGTATACAAAAAGATTTATTTGAAACCAGTTACGCCTCCCTGGAGGGTTTCTTCAATATGCACGGCGCCTTTAACAATACCTGGCTTGAAAAAGACGGCGGCCTTGTCTACAGTGACATCCAGCCAGAGGTCAGGAACGCCCTTGAAATGCTCCGGACCATGTACGCGAAAGGCTGGATCGATCCCGAGTTTGGAGTTAAAGACAACGATAAGGTCAATGAGGACGTGAATGCCGGCAGGATAGGCATGATGTTTGGCGGCTTCTGGAACGCGGTAATGTTTAACCCTGCAAAAGTCGCAGATCCCTCTGTTGAGTGGATGCCTGTGGCGATCCCTGAAGTTCTCAATGGCGGTGGTAAAGCCCAGGTTCCCTTTGGCACAAAGTATTGGTATGCGATCAGCGCGGACTGCAAGCATCCCGAAGCTGTTATCCGTTTGCTTAACGGCCAGCTTGAAAAAGCCTATGGTAAGGCCGCGGAACCCACGGTGTTCAACATCACCCCTGACGGCTACGGCCCTTTCAATTATAACATCTTTACCCTGGAACCTCCCATGAAGAATTTCACCGCCGCCGAGAAAGTCACCAAGGCTATCGAAACCGGCGATACCTCCGCCCTCAACCTGGAGGAGATGAACTACTACAAGATGTCTAAGCTCAGCCTTGGAGGCGACCACACCAACAACAACTGGCACCAGCTTAAAATGTTCGGGCCCAAAGGCTCTCTCTCTGTTCAGAAGAGCTACCTGGACAGCAACAAAACGGTGACAAATGCATTCTACGGCGCACCCACTCCCACAATGGCGGAGAAGCTGCCCACCTTGAAAAAGCTGGCACTGACCGACTTCACAGCCATCATCATGGGCGGTAACATCAAAGGCTTCGACACTTTTGTAAGCAACTGGAACTCCCTTGGCGGCGCGGATATAACCAAGGAAGTCAACGAGTGGTACAAAAATAAATAAGCATCTTCACATTCAGCGGGGAGGGGTATCCAGCCGCTCCCCGTGTATTATCATCGGAGGTTCCCCATTGAATACTCAGGAAATAATAACCACACCACCGGTTGCGGCAAAGAAGCGCCGCACCGCGTGGCTGCACAACTTGACACTGCACATCATGCTTTTCCCGGCTGTGGGTTTGCTGTTCGTTTACAGCTATCTGCCCCTTTTCGGCAATGTGATGGCATTTCAGCGGTTCCGCCCGAATCTGGGCTTTTTCCGCTCCGAGTGGATCGGGCTTGCCAATTTCCGGTATGTGTTCGCATTGCCGGGCACCATGCAGGTTTTATGGAACACCTTTTTTATTGCCATTATGAAAATCATTGTTGGGATTATCATCCCGGTTATTGTTGCATTATTGCTGAATGAAATGCGCAATATCCGCTACAAACGCGTGGTGCAGACCGTAATATACTTCCCTCATTTTTTGAGCTGGGTTATCCTGTCGGGAATTTTTATCGACCTCTTGTCCCCGTCCCAGGGGATTATCGGCCGCGCCTTTACCGCAATGGGGCTGGAGCCCGTCTTCTTTCTGGGGAATGCAAAGATATTCCCGTTTACGATGGTCGTCACAGAAAGCTGGAAGTCGTTCGGCTTTGGTACGATTGTATACCTTGCCGCCCTTACGGGCATTGACCCCAACCTTTACGAAGCGTCGGAAATCGATGGTGCGAACCGGTGGAAGCAAACGCTGCATATCACCTTGCCGGGGCTTGGACCGATTGTGCTGCTCATGACGGTTCTGGCGATGGGCAATGTGCTCAACGCGGGTTTTGACCAGATATTCAACCTTTACAGCCCGCAGGTATACTCCACCGGTGATGTTCTGGATACCCTTGTATACCGGCTGGGTCTCGTGGATGCCCAGTATGGCGTTGCTACGGCCATGGGACTGTTTAAATCCCTGGTTTCCTTTGTCATGCTGACGATTTCATATATCATCGCGTATAAATACACCGATTACCGGGTGTTTTAAGGGGGAAAAGTGAATGAGAAAAACCACGGTTGGAATGCGGGTTTTTACATGTTTTAATTATATATTCCTTACAGCAGTTGCCTTGACCTGCCTGCTGCCCATGGTCAACCAGCTTGCGATTTCGTTCAGCGCAAGCCCGGCGGTATCTGCCGGTAGTGTATTCCTGTGGCCTGTTGATTTTACTTTGGAAAGCTATGAATACATGGCGGGCAAGCCGGAGTTTTTCAGATCATTCGGCGTATCGGTGCAGCGCTTGCTGCTTGGCGTATCCCTGAGCATGATTGTATCAGTTTTGGCGGCATACCCTTTGTCCCGGCAGGTTCATGAATTTAAGGCTAGGAAGTATTACATCTGGTATTTTATCATCCCCATGATGTTTTACGGCGGATTGATCCCGTCTTACATGGTTGTCCGCAGTACAGGGCTGATCGACAGCATCTTTGCTCTCGTGATTCCCTGTGCGATTAACGTCTTCAACATCATTCTGCTCATGAACTTCTTCCGTTCCATACCCAAGGAAATTGAAGAAGCGGCAGCGATTGACGGCGCAGGGCATATGACCGCCTTGTTCCGGATTATCCTGCCCGTGTCGGCGCCGGTATTGGCAACGGTGCTTTTGTTCTTCATCATCAACCACTGGAACTCCTGGTTTGACGGGCTGATCTACATGAACTCCCCTACCGGGTATCCGCTGCAAACCTATCTGCAAACACAAGTCGTCAGCCAGGATATCATGGCTGCTGAAAGTATGCGCGATGTCCGCCAGATTGCAAATATATCTGACCGGACCGGCAAGGCGGCGCAGATTTTCCTTGCGGCGGTTCCGATGCTGGTTGTGTACCCGTTCATACAGAAGTATTTTACTGCCGGTATTGTTATGGGCAGTGTCAAGGGATAATCTTTATATGGAAAGCGGAATTTAAAATCAGCGAAAATAAAAGAAATCTATGTTAATAAAACAATGGATATATTTATGCAAAAGAAAACGAACTATAATACCAAAAAAAGAAGGATGAATCGTATATGAAAAAAATTGTTTTTATCGGTGCGGGCAGCATGGTCTTCACCAGGAATTTAGTCCGCGATATACTCACTTACCCGGCCTTGGCCGACTGCGAAATCGCCTTGGTGGATATCCATGAGGAGAAGCTGGCCCTGGTTAAAAAGGTTGTTGAAAATATTATCGCCCAGGGGAAGTATTCCGCTAAGGTAACTGCAACTACTGACCGGCGGCAGGCTCTGCCCAATGCCGACGGCGTTTTGATCACCGTTACGGCGGGCAAACCTGACACCGCCCATATTAACCTTGAAATTCTCATGAAATATGGCGTTGATATTTGTGTGGGGGATACCAGAGGCCCCGCCGGAATTTTTACAATGCTCCGCACCTTGCCGCTCTTGCTGGATATATGCGCAGATATAAGCGAGCTGGCTCCCAAAGCCATCGTGCTCAATTATACAAATCCGATGGCTATGCTTTGCCGGGCGCTGCAGGATAAAACAGACCTGCAAATTACCGGACTGTGCCACAGCGTGCAAGGCACGGTCGGGATGCTGGCCCGATGGATTGGCGCGCCTGTGGAGGAACTCTCCTATCTGTGCGCCGGTATCAATCACCAGGCCCACTATATCAGGCTGGAGTGGAACGGCAAGGACGCCTATCCTCTGCTTAGAGAGGCAATGAAGGACCCAGCGGTCCTCAACGAGGAGCAAGTCCGCAACGAAATGTTCCTGCAGCTTGGCTACTATGTAACAGAATCCAGCGGCCACGCATCCGAATACGTCCCCTGGTTCAGAAAACGCAAAGATCTGCTGGAGCGATTCTGTACTCACGGCACGGGATGGAATCCGGGGCTTCATGAGATGGGAGTGGATTTCAGCACAAATCATGATAATTGGCGGGAAGAGTTCTCAAAATGGCTGGAAGCCGATATTGACCTTAACAGGGGCGAGGAGTATGCCTCCAGCATATTCAACGCATGTTTCGGCGATCAGACCCCTTTCTTATTTAACGGCAACATACGTAACTTCGGCATCATAGACAACCTGCCCTATGGCTGCTGTGTAGAAGCGCCCACTGTGGCGTCAAAGGACGGACTGCAGGGCATTCATGTGGGCAGCATCCCGGATGCGCTTGCTATAATGAACACACAGCACGCCCTGTGTGAAGAATTGGCTGTTAAAGGCTTCTTCGGCGCAAACAGAGAAGATATCTTCCACGCAATCTGCATGGACCCGCTGACCAGCGCTGTTCTGAGCCTCGGCGAAATCAGGAAGATGACGGATGAGCTGTTCGCGGCAAACATGGAGTTCCTCCCCATGTTCAAATAATTGTATTTTTGCCGTGGTCAGTCCTCGCAGATTCGGAAAGACTTTTTGTGACTTGGCAATATACTGCCAACCGGTTGTATTCTATCACCCGCAGTGTTAGAACAGTGATAGAAGTGATAGAAACTGATACAAAGGGTGATGCTATAAAAATGAATGAAAGTGAAACCGTTGAATTAGTATGTTGAAGAGGCACTCGGGTCTGGTTAGCACTTGGCCACTGGCAGTTTTACAAAAAGTAATTAATGATTCAAAGAATAAATTTGTACATTTCAGAGATAATCAGAAATACAACACTCCCGGCAGTTATGGACTACTATCTGAAAAGCTCAGATGATTATTTGAAGGATAAGGATATAATTGACATAATTCTGAATTATATGAATAAGAAAGACGACAGTATAGTTACAGTTAATGAACGGGCATATGAGCTATTTGGGGATGAAAAGTCCTTTAAGGGCGATGAAAAAAACAGAAGCCGTGGGGAGATTGTGTTGAAAACGGTGTCACGATGCCCATTGGTTGGGCAGCATAGACAAATAATTTCAATGGTAGTATAATAAACATATTATAAGCATATAATACTGCTATGTGAGAGGTGATTTACATAATGAACATCAAACCTTCTGCAGCAATTAGGAAGAATTACAACGAAATATCTGAGATATGCAAACATTCAGGAGAACCCGTTTTTCTCACTAAAAATGGCGAGGGTGATCTTGTGGTCATGGATATTGAAACCTTTGCAAGAAGGGAGAGCATGCTCAAATTGCGGGAAAACCTTATTATCGCGGAAGAAGGAAGGTTATACGGGAAGCCCGGTCATACCATTGATGAGGTGTCTGAAATGATGAAAGCCGCTGTCCGTGAGGTGCTGGATGGACAACGAAAATAAAAGCTATAGGGTGATTATTTCCGATGAAGCCACTCAAATGCTGGTATCTCATGCACGGTTTCTGGCACAGGTAAGTGAGTCCGCAGCGTTGCATCTGATTGAAGTCTTTCAGAAAAAAGCTCAATCTTTGGAAGTGTTTCCGGAACGAAATCCATGGTTGTCTGACCCTCTGATTCCATCAGGGAAATACCTAAAGCTCCTGATTGAAAAGCGATACCTGTTGATTTATAAAATTAGCGGAAGTACTGTTTACATTGAGGCGGTTGTGGACACCCGACAGGATTATGGCTGGTTGTTATAAGTAAATGCACAAAGTATTCTATTTTCTGGCAATGGTCGTCTTTTCATTCCCCGTCAATTGAGAAATTGGGCGCATACTTTATTGCCAGGCGTATTGCTTCTTCCATGCTTACTGAGCTTGCGATTCCCATACCGGCAATATCCATGGCGGTACCGTGATCTACGGACGTCCTGAGAATGGGCATACCGTTGGTTATGGAAATCGTACGTTCGAAGTCCAGGGTTTTGGTTGCAATATGTCCCTGGTCATGGTAGAGTGACAAAACGCTGTTATATCGTCCCTGGAGTGCCAGATGGAAAACTGAATCGGCACTTACAGGCCCCACAACGTTATACCCCATTTTCTGCAATTCTTCTACGGCCGGGAATACCGCCTTCATCTCTTCGTCTCCGAACAGCCCGTGTTCACCGCTGTGGGGGTTTAGTCCCGCAATCGCCATTGTACCGTCTTTTACTCCCAATTGCCGCAGTGCTGAGGTGCAACGCAAAACATAATCCACAATCCGATCTTTGGTAATCAGATCACAGGCTTTACGCAGTGAAACATGACGCGAAAGGAAGAATACCCTCATGTCGTGAACCTCAAACATAGTCAGCGGATCCGGAGTATTGGTAAGTGCTCCGAAGATTTCAGTATGCCCTATGTAGTTGACTCCGCCAATTTTCAGAGATTCCTTGTTGATCGGGGGAGTACAAACCGCATCTGCAACTCTCTTGTTGGCAAATTCAATACATCCGGCAATATATTCATATGCCGCTTTGCCGCACATACCTGACACTTCGCCAAGCCGCAGACTGTTTATATCAACATTCCGCATATCAATTAAGTCCACAAGGCCGTCCTTATATAGTCCTTCCTCCGGCCGCTCTATAACATTTATACCGATATCCGGCATGCCCGGAAATGCGAGAGCCTGCTCCAGGACTTGATAGTCTCCTACAACAAATGATCTTGAGCGGCTGGTAATTTCTTTTTTTGACATTGCCTTCAGTACAATCTCCGGCCCGACTCCTGCCGGATCTCCCATGGGAATTGCTATTACTGGTCTGTTCATGATAATAGTTTCCTTTCAATTTATATTTTTGATTCCGTCAGTTTGGATTTTAAATAGTCTATACTTGTTAATATGGCATCTTTTCCTCCGACCATGCCTCCTTTGGTAATTATCTTAAGCGTCTGGTTTTGAACAGTATTGATTTCGCCATATACTGCCAGCGGAATAACCTCATCCACCAGCTTGATTCCCGTTGCACCCAGCTTCCGGCAGACAGAGACTGCGATATCGCCGCCGCTCAAAAACAGCCCTTTAAACTCTTTCCGAGCTTTTAACACCCGGCTGGTAACCTCTGCAATCGCGTCATTGATTCTCACTGACAAATCATTCTCGGTGTATCCGTATTGTTTTATATAAGGCTCAAAATCAACGCAATTCCGGGGGAAAATGCTTGATATGATTACGCTGCAAACATCATAGCCGTCACAGTTGGATAATAATTCGTTTACAGCGTATGCTATCTGATTTTCTCTGCGGATATCGTTATCTACAATTTCTTTAATATCCAAAAATACATTATAAACTCTTCCGGTTGCTAAAAGTGCTGTCACTTGCTCCCGGGCAATTGGGTTGACTGTGCCGATTGCCGCAAGAACCTTTCTCCCGTTATCTTCTGGTAGCACTTGCCTTTTGACTAAAGCAGCTGTAAATGGGCCGGGATCAACTGCCGCAAATTTTACGCCGCTTTCGATAACTGCTTGCGCAATTATATCCAGATCCTTATTGCATTGTCCGTCAAAGATGATATTTCTGATATTCCCTGAGCACAGCTCCTTAATCTTTTGAGATAACAGACGGGGATCTTCCGTCAGATCCTTCAGATATATTGATTCCACATTATATTTGGACTGTTGTCTGAATAACTCTGCGGGTTGTGAGGTGCGTACCGGATTTTTAGGATCCATGGACACGGAGGTTTTTTCAAGGGGTACCTGATTTACCAGCAAATACCCTCCGATTTGTATTCTCCCGGCATCCGGAAAACACGGAACGATCATTGCCACAGTGTCTTCACCTAATACATCCAGCAATGCATCTGTCTCGCTGCCAAGATTACCGCGCAGTGTTGAGTCAATCCGTTTAGAATATATTTGCGTTTCCGGTCCGGAAAAATGCCGTACTGCCTGCCGGACCTTGTTATAAGCTTCTGCAGGGACCATACTTCTGCTGTCGGTCGAAAATGCAATGCAGTCATATTGAGAAAGCCCGGATGTCTCTGCTGCAAAGGATATTGCGGTATAGGCAGCAAGTCCGTTTTTTGCCGCCATAACGCCGGCCGCATTTGCACCGGTCAGATCATCCGCCAGTATCAATATCTTAGGCATATTCCCTCCCCAAAAACCGTAATTAAAATTTATATATGTTTTGATAGAAAATGTTAGTTTGTGTTTTAAAATGTTTATTTACATTATAAATGGACTTATATGTAAAGTCAACATTCTTTTAAAAATAACCGGAATCAATGTTTTGTAAAATATTTCTATAATATCAAAGAGGTCTTAAAAGATGATTTAATTTGTTCGATCTTGTATTGACATCTTTAGAATAAATAGTTTATGCTTAAAAAGTGTATTGTTAAAATTTCATGTGGATTATAAGTGGGGATTTATGCTTGCTGAACAGCGCTTGGAAAATATTATGCAGATCATTAAGAATCAGGGCTTTGCTGAGGTGGATAAGCTTGCCGGTAAATTGAAAGTCAGTGAGATGACCATCCGGCGGGATTTGCAGAAACTCAGTGAGATGGGGCTCATCACGCGTAACCATGGTGGTGCTTCCCTGCTGTCTTCAGCACAGGTCGAAAATGATTATGCTTTAAAAAAATCCCAGAACCAGGAAAACAAAAAGAAAATTGCTGCCAAAGCGCTTTCATATATTCACAATAACGATGCGGTTTACTTAGACGGCGGCACTACCACCTTTGAAATAGCCTCGCAGCTTCACCGGTTCAAAAATCTGACGGTAGTAACTAACGATATTGTTATAGCGGCCGAATTAGCAAAAGCTGATGTGGAAATCATCATGGTGGGCGGGAGAATTCAAAAGAAAACCAAGACAATCATAGGACAGTATGCGATAGATTTTATCAAACAATTTCATGTTACCAGTGTTTTTTTAGGCACATCATCCATCAATCAGAACTTCGATGTTTTTTCTCCCACAATAGGGAAGGCGGTTTTGAAAAAGGCAGTGCTCGGAATTGCCGAACAGTCTTTTCTTGTGGCGGATGCAAGCAAATTTTATGGCTATTCGCTTAACAGGTTTGGTAATCTGTCCGATTTTACAGGTGTAATTACTAATATGGAATTTTCTGACGGTGAACGTAAAAAAATTTCTGATTTAAAAATTAATATGATCACCCTCTAAAAGGCATATCAAACTTTATAATCTCTACTCAGCAATTTGTTTTGTTTATTTTATAAATATTTAACTTTAATCCGGCGGGAGTCCTTCGTGTGAAAGTAAAAGGGGCTTCTGTTCTTTTTAACAGGTTAGGCGGAGGCGTAATATTCATGCGGTGAAGGTTTGCCGGTGGTATGGAAAGGCAGGCAGCTTAATAATCAGCTGCCGCCTGTCCTATTGGCAACGCTGTTCCGGATTACTAATTTTGTCGACAACTCAATTTTAATTATTTCCTGAGCATCGTCTTGAATCATGGAAATCAGCCGGTTAACAGCAAGCATCCCAAATTGGGCCTTTGGCACTGCCATTGTGGTAAGTGCCGGTTCAATAATCTTGGCGATGGGTACATCATCAAGACCGATAACAGAGACATCCTCAGGTACGCGGTATCCCTTGCCTGTGAGTGCTTTTATACAGGATACGGCAATAATATCATTATCTGCAAAAAAAGCTGTTGGCAAGTCTCTTACCCCAGAAAGATACTGAATCATATCATTATATGCACTCTCTGAAGTGGGAGAAATATTTACAATACGGTCTTCCAAATCGCCCTTTTCACCGACAATGGAGCGCATAGCCGTTTTATAGCCCTGCATACGCTCACGGAAATTGTTAATCGCAACTTTGGAACTGAGATACCCGATATCGGTATGTCCGGACTGATAAAGATAGGACACTGATTTTAAAGCACCCTGAAAATTGTTGATTACAACACAATTATAATCGTATTCCGGAAAATAATTATCCAATACCACTACGGGAATATTAAGTGAAGAAAAATAATCCAAATCACTACTTTCCATTTCTGTGGCCAACAAAATAATTCCATCGCTTTTGGATGACATAATAGAATACAATTGCTCGGAAATATTCTGATGCTTATAGAAATAATTGATTATCAGACTATATCCACATTTTTTGGTTTGAGCATCAATACCTTGAGTCAATTCTGCAAAGAAAGGCGTATCCGAAACTACGTCTCCGTGCTTTTTATAAATAATTAACTGGATAAATTTCCTGGATACCTCTGAAATAACCTTTGTGGGCTTCTGATAACCCATTTCAACAGCGGCATCTAAAACCATCTGCCTGGTCTCCTTGCTTATTCCCGGCCGGTTGTTGAGCGCCATGGAAACAGCGGAAGGAGAGATATTCAGTTGACGTGCAATGTCTTTAGCATTTATTTTCAAGTTACACCTCCTCTGAATAATATTATAACAAATACTTAAAAAAAGTAAATAAATTTAGAACTATTTTAAAATTATTTAGTAAATTTTTATCTGAATATTTAATTGAATTTTAAAATACAATAAATTCTGCTATTCTTTGGAAAACAGAAATAGATATATATTTTTACCATAAAACCTATCAATATAATAGAAAAATATATAAATATATTACAAAAAAGACTATTGACATTTATTAAATTTAATAATATATTTATAAATATTCAGAACAAACATATTCCTCGAATTAAGTAAAGCTACTATGAAATTGAAAAGGAGAATTGTTGTGAAAATAAAATTTGAGAAAATTGCATTTTTAAGAAGGTTGGATGTATTGGATATGGTCATGAATGCGCAAAGTGGCCATATTGGCGGCAGTATGTCCAGTATGGATATACTCGTTTGTTTGTATTACAGGATTATGAATATTCAGAATATTAAGGAAGGCTCTCCTGACAGGGACCGTTTTATTATGAGCAAAGGGCACTGTGCACAAGCTCTTTATGCTGTTTTGGCAGACTGCGGATTCTTCCCCGCAGAGGAGCTTTCCAGTTTTGCAGCTTTTGATACTAAACTTGCAGAACATCCCACTAAAAAAGCAGCTGGGATTGAGGTAGCAACCGGGGCATTAGGGCATGGGCTTTCTGTGGGAGTAGGTATGGCAATAGGCCTTAAGCAGGACAAGAGCCCGGCGAAGGTTTATGTTCTGATGGGAGATGGAGAACAGGCGGAGGGTGCTATCTGGGAGTCGGTAATGGCAGCGGGTAAATTTGGCCTGGATAATCTGATTGGGATTATTGACCGCAACCGGCTTCAGATCAGCGGTTCTACAGAGGAAGTCATGCCACTGGAGGATCTGGAGGCTAAATACCGTTCCTTTGGCTGGGATGTTGTTATATGTGATGGGAATGACAGCGATGAGCTATATTCGAAGCTTTCCTCACCTGCGAAAGGAAAGCCCGTGATGGTAATTGCAAATACTGTAAAAGGATATGGCTCTTCAGTTATGGAAAACAAAGCAAGCTGGCATCATCATGTGCCGACTGAGGAAGAATATCAGCGGATTAAAAGTGATTTTATGGAACGGATTGAGGAGGGTTAATTATGTCTAAAGTATCATGCAGAAAAGCATTCACAAGAACTATTTTGGAGATCGCTCGCCAAAGTCCGGATATTTATGCCGTTGCAACAGATTCACGGGGCAGCGTAACCATCAATGGGTTTGCCGATGAACTTCCAGGCCAGTTTGTTGAAGTCGGCATTGCCGAGCAAAACGCAGTCGGGGTTGCTGCGGGCTTATCCCTTATAGGCAGAAACGTCTTTGTTACCGGGCCTGCATGTTTTTTGTCGGCAAGAGCGTATGAACAGATAAAAATAGACGCAGCCTATAATAACAGCAATGTAAAGATTGTAGGGGTAAGCGCAGGCGTAAGCTACGGTCCGCTGGGGGGAACGCATACATCTCTGCATGACATTGCAGGGATGCGCTGCCTGCCGAATATTATGGTTTTTGCACCTTGCGATGATGTACAGACTAAGGCTGTTACACACTTTCTGGCACAGTACCATGGGCCTGCGTATATGCGCATGGGCAGAGGCGATGTGGAAGCAATTTACGAAAAAGAAGAAACCTTTCAGATTGGTAAAGCAAAGGAAATAGCTTCCGGAAATGACGTTACGATTATTGCGTATGGTGAGATGATTTATCCGGCAAAGCTTGCGGCAGAAATCCTTAAAGCTCAGAAAATTAATGCCCGGGTCCTTGATATGTTCACTCTGAAACCATATGACCAGGAAGCGATCATCAGAGCCGCGCAAGAAACCGGCGGCATTGTGACGGTGGAGGAACACAGCATTAATGGAGGACTGGGAGAACTGGTTGCACATGTGGCGGCAGAGTATGCACCTGTAAAAATAAAAATTATGGGATTCCCTGATGAAGAGTGCAAGGTAGGTAAAAGTGGCGAATTATTTGCATATTATGGGTTCACACCTGACAATATTGCAGAGCAGGCCAAAAAGTTAATCATGGGGTGATGATGTGAAATACATTTTATCTATTGACCAGAGCACATCAGGGACAAAAGGGCTTATATGGGATGCGGGAGGAATGCTTATTGCCCGGACAGATATATCCCATAAGCAAAATACCAGCAGTAAAGGCTGGGTAGGTCATGACATGGCGGCTGTTTACGCCAATGTTCTAAAGACGGCAAAAGATGTATTGGACAAAGCGGGAATTGATCCCGGGCAAATTGGAGCCGTAGGACTCTCCAATCAGAGGGAAACCGCCGTGTGCTGGCATAGAAAAAGCGGAGAGCCCCTTTATGAAGCGGTGGTATGGCAGTGTGGCCGGGCCAGGCAGTTGGTTGAACGTATGGAAAGGGAGAATTTTTCCGGCATGGTGCGCGAAAGAACAGGGCTTTATTTGTCTCCTTACTTTAGCGCTGCGAAATTCGCGTGGATGATTGAAAATGTGGACAGTGTAAAGCATGCATTGGCAGAAGGTGATCTTTGCTGCGGTACTGTGGACAGTTGGCTGGTTTTTAAACTCACGGGAGGAAGCTCTTTTAAAACCGATTATTCTAATGCCAGCCGTACCATGCTCGTCAATCTGGATACTATGGACTGGGATGAACAGCTGATTTCGGTTTTTGGACTGCGCAGGGAATGCCTGCCTGAAATCTGCCATAGCGACAGTAATTTTGGTATGACCACTTTTCAGGGATTATTCCCAAAACCGGTTCCGATACATGGAGTACTGGGCGATTCCAGTGCGGCGCTGTTTGCTAACCGCTGCATATCTCCATTTACAGCAAAGGCAACATATGGAACCGGATCTTCTGTAATGATGAATGCAGGTCTTGCACGTCCGGTACCAAAGGAAGGGATAGTTGCCAGTCTGGCCTGGGGAATTAACGGAGAAATTCCTTATGTATTGGAGGGAAACATCAATTATACCGGAGCGGTAATCAAGTGGCTGCTGGAGGATATTGAGCTGATTCAATCATTGGATGAGGCAAAGGAGCTTGCTCAAAAAGTACCGGATACCAATGGCGTATATCTAATACCGGCATTTTCAGGGATGGGAGCACCTTATTTCATTGAGACAGCCAGGGCAGCATTGACAGGGATGAACAGAATAACAAAAAAAGCTCATATTGTACGGGCGGCGGAAGAGTGTATTGCCTACCAGATTAAAGATGTCGTGGAACGTATTAACCTTAGTGTGCCGCAAGCTTTTAAATCTTTAAAAACAGATGGAGGGCCAACCAGGGACAGTTTTCTCATGCAGTTTCAATCGGATATTTTAAGAATTCCCATAGAAATCAGTAAAATCGAAGAACTTTCCGGTGCCGGAGCAGCATACTGCGCGGCAATTGGAAGTGGTTTCAGCGATGAAGGCCGGATTTTTTCAGGCTATACCACAAAAAAAATTGAGCCATTAATGGATGAGAAGAAAGCGGCAGAGCTTTATTCAGGATGGATACATGCTGTAGAATGGGTGGCTGCAAAAAAATAAAAGGAGTTGGAAAGCATGCAAAAACAAACATTTGGAATTATTATAACAACCCGCAGTTTTTTTCCATCTCACCTGGTGAAGTCTGCCAGGGCAGATATTATCCGGCAAGTGGAAAAGTTGGGCTGCGATTACATAATGGTGTCGGAAGAGGATACCAGTCTGGGAGCTGTACGTACCTTTGAGGAAGCAAAAATTTGTGCAAAGCTGTTCAGGAAGAACGCTGATAAAATCAGCGGAATTATCGTAGTATTGCCAAACTTCGGTGAAGAACTGGGAGTAGTGGAAGCGGTAGAACTGGCTAAACTTGATGTACCAATACTTGTACAGGCTTGTGACGATGATTTTGATAAACTGGATATGGCTAACCGCAGAGATGCTTTTTGCGGAAAACTTTCAGTTTGCAATAATTTTTATCAAAGGGGCATCCGGTTTACCAATACGACACTTCACACTTGCAGTATTAATTCTGCAGAATTTACCGGGGATTTAAAACATTTTGCAGCGGTCTGCCGTGTGGTAAATGGTATCCGCGGCGCGCGGATAGCCGCATTGGGTGCTCGCCCGGCGGCCTTTAACACAGTGCGCTATTCGGAAAAGATTTTGCAGAAGCATAAAGTCAGTGTTCAAACTGTAGATATGTCTGAAGTTATTTTTAATGCATTGAACTATCAGGATACCCATAAAATTGAGGCTAAAATACAGGAAATTAAAGCATATGGAAAAATTCCGGATCGTATCCCGGAAGATAAAATTCAAAAGCAGGCGAAGCTTTGTCTGGCAATCGAGGAAATAGTAGATGAATACCAATGCGGTGCAAGTGCGATCCAATGCTGGGATTCCATACAGAATAACTATGGATGCGCTACTTGCCTGGCAATGAGTATGATGGGCCAGAATGGAAAGCCAAGTGCCTGCGAATCGGATATTACCGGTGCGTTAACAATGCTGGCTCTGCAGTTGGCCAGTGATAGAGCTACGGCATATATGGACTGGAACAATAATATCTCCGATGACCGCAACAGCTGTATCTCACTTCATTGTTCCAATTTTCCGAAAAGCTTTTTTGATATTCCGGAAATTGAGATTGAAAATCTGGATGTGCTGGGCAGCACCATCGGAGCGGATAAATGCTTTGGAGCCTGTAAGGGACAGGTGGCGCCCGGACCGATGACATTTGCCAAAATCAGCACTGATGATTCAAAGGGCTTGATGAAGCTTTATGTGGGAGAAGGGACATTCAGGCCTGAAAACATTCCTACCAAGGGCGGTGTGGCAAATTGCCATGTTGAAGGACTTCAGGACTTAATGGACTATATATGCAAAAATGGGTATGAGCATCATGTATGTTTTGCCCGGGGACATGTCGCGGATGTAATTCAGGAGGCATTTGGAAACTACCTTGGCGCAGAAGTTTACCGCCATGGAATATAATAGTTTCCGGTCTTCTGCTCATCAAAATATATACCAAAGAGCATTTGAGTATGTCATAAAAATCAAAAAAATGAGGAGGATAATGATTATGAAAAAAGGATTATCTATGGTTTTGGTGGTACTGCTTCTTTTGACTTCGATGGCTGGCTGCGGCAGCAGTAAATCGGCAGGGGATTCAGATTCCACTGCAGCTTCGGTAAATGAAAAGGTAGAGCTGGACTACTGGACTATCAGTACAGGAAAGGACAAGCACGCCCAGTATGCGATCGAACAGTACAAAAAAGCGCACCCGAATGTAACCATCAATCTTGTTGTTAACAGTGTTGATGACCATAAGAAAAATTTAAAAATCGCCGCTTCATCCGGTTCAATGCCATCCATGTGGTTTAATTGGGGAGGTTCGCTGGCATCCTTTTACTCAGAGAATGATTTAACCTATGATCTGACAAATCTGGTCAAGGAAAAGGGCTGGAACGACCTGTACAATAAAACTGCTCTGGACATGTGTACTTTTGATGGTAAAATAAGCGGTTTACCGCAAACGATCGCCATGTTCGGAATGGTATACCGTAAGGATCTCTTTGAAAAGGCCGGTATTACTGCTGCTCCTGCCACCTACGCGGAATTTGAGGATGATCTGGCTAAACTGAAGGCTACGGGAACAATTCCTTTTGCCAGCGGCGGAAAGGGAGGCTGGCATGTATTCCGTCTGCTTGAATTACTTTTAGAAAAGAACCTTGGTTCTGAAAAACATGACCAGCTTCTCAATATGAATACGGATATTTGGCTGGACGAAGGAGTAACCAAGACCTTCACTGAATTTAAAAAATATGTCGATGCAGGCTACTATCCGGACGGTTTTGCCACACAAGATCCTAATGACGCTAAAATGCTGATGTATAACGATCTTGCCGCTATGACGGTAGATGGAGTTAACATTGTCAACCTGATGATGGCAGATGGCCGTGATGTAGCAGGCCAATATGGATTCTTTGCTGTGCCTCTGAGCGAGGCCGGTAACCGGATGACTACTTATGTTCAGATGAATCAGTTCAGTAATAAACTTAGTGATACAGATATTGAAACTGCTTTGGATTTCAATGACTTTATGTTCTCACCTGATGTTGTAAAAGCTATGAGCAGCGTTGTGCAGCAGCCGGTTCCGCGTACTGACAATGTTATTCCGGCAGATCTTCCTTTAGCACAGGATATGATGGATGCATTGACTGAAAGAGGCGGGTTCTTAATCACGGATCAGGGGCTTCCGCAGGAAGTAGTCACAAAGTTATTCGAAATGCAGGATGCTGTGCTTACCGGCCACACAAAGCCTGAGGACGCAGGCCCGGCAATGAAGAAAGTAGCGGACGACTATCTTGCAACCAATTCGTAATTGATCAGAAATACTGTCCATCAATAATTTGTTTGATGGACAGTATTCCAGAGAAGAGGGCTTATTAAATGAAAAATGAAAACAATAGGCTAGTGGGCGGGATCTCCAGATATTTCTTTTTATTACCGGCTGCGGTTATTTATCTTTCGGTTATCGTGGCTCCTGCCCTATATTCCTTATACATTAGCTTTTATAAATGGAATGGTGTTGCTCCTGTAAAAAAATTTGTAGGATTGAAAAACTATATTACACTATTCACCAAAGATACGACATTTCAGCATGCCATCCGCAATAATATTATATGGATTCTGATGACTTTAATTTTCACAATAGGAGTAGCTCTCACTTTGGCTATGCTTATTAATAAAAGCTTTAAAGGGAGAACATTGGTAAGAGGGATTCTTTATCTTCCGTATGTACTTTCCGGTATTGTTGTTTCTATAATATGGACCTGGGTTTATCAACCGCAAATAGGATTGCTGACCAGCCTTCTTCATACAATGGGTATAACTTCTTTATCAACCGCATTTCTTGCCAATGCCGGGACGGCACTGTTTGCTGTCTTTGTAGCGGCGCTGTGGCAGGGTGTAGGCGCTCCCATGGTTCTATTTTTATCAGGATTACAGACGATACCGGCCGAATTACTGGAGGCTTCCAGAATTGACGGCGCCGGGAAATTTCAAGTATTCAGGAATATTACCATTCCAATGCTCAGTGAAACATTTGTAATTGTATTTGCAACACAGATAATTAACTCCATGAAAGTGTTTGACATAATCCGGGGTATGACAGATGGAGGTCCTGGAACAAGTACACAGACTTTGGCCACATATATGGTGACACAAACCTTTACTTTTGTAAACTATGGAATCGGAACTGCAATTGCGTGGACAATGGTTTTTGTTATGATGATTATTGTGGTCCCCTATGTAATGTATATGTCAAAGAATTGAGGTTAGAAAAATGAAGAAAAAGAAACTACTGGTGCTTGTGCTTTTTTATATTTTTATCATTGTGCTGTGTGTGTTATGGCTATTTCCACTTCTATTCATCGTACTGACTGCGTTTAAAACACCGGCGGAATTTTTCAGCCGTTCCATGCTTTCGCTGCCTGAAACCCTGAGAGTCGACAACTTTGTGAAAGCGTGGAAGGATGCGGATTTGGGGCAATACATTAAAAATGGAGCTATTGTTTCTTTTTTCAAGGTCCCATTGGGGATTTTGATTGAATCACTTGCTGCATTTGCCATGACCCGCCTTGGTTTACGCCATAAAAACGGAATCTTTATGTTTTTTTTGCTGGGAATGATGATTCCCATGCAGGTGGCTTTAGTAGGATTGAATGTGGCATTTACACGGACGGGTCTCACAAATACTTATTTTGGACTTTTTTATGTCTATATAGGGTTTGGTATTCCTTTTGGTATTTTAGTACTTCGAGGATTTTTCCGTACAATCCCGGCTGAAATTGACGAGGCTGCCCGAATTGACGGATGCGGAAATCTGAAGCTCTACGGGAACATTATGCTGCCGATAATCAAGCCGGCGGTGGCGACCTTATTCATTTTGGATTTTTTGTCTACATGGAATGAATTCCTACTTGCCAGCGTTCTGATTACCGACAACAAAAAGCGGACTGTGGCAGCCGGGCTGCTTGGTTTCTTCGGGGAGTTTAACACGGACTATTCTCTGCTGTGTGCAGGTGTGCTGATATCAATCATTCCGGTTTTAGTTGTGTATATCTTTTTCCAGAGATACTTTGTGGAAGGACTTGCCGGTGCAGTCAAAGGGTAAAATTAATACAGGGTTAACATAAGGAAGAGAACCTAATTATAAACTGGAGGAACTATTATGAATTACACAAAGTACAGCTTTACCGTACCGGAAGATATGAAAATCCGTGTTATTACAAATACGGATGCAAAAAATGAGGCTGACGACCAATATGCCATTGCCCACACCTTGTTGTCTCCGCGCTTTGAGAATGTTGGCATCATAGCGGCGCATTTCGGAAATCAGCGCTCTCAGACCAGTCTTGAGGACAGTTACCAGGAAGTTTTAAAAGTTATGGATTTAATGAATTTTGACCCGTCTATTCTCGTAAAAGGCGCACCCAACGCCTTACCGGATGGAAAAACTCCGGTACTGTCCCCGGGAGCCAGACTGATTATTGATGAAGCTATGAAAGAGAGTGATAAACCACTGTTTGTCACGTTTCTGGGACCTTTGACAGATTTGGCGAGCGCCTATCTGATAGAACCGCGGATTGCACAGCGGCTGACATGTATTTGGATCGGCGGGGGAATGTACCCGGTCGGAGGATATGAATACAATCTTAACAATGATATCAATGCGGCAAATGTGGTGTTTAACTCGCCGATTCCGGTATGGCAGGTCCCCAAGGACGTTTATATGCAAATGGTGGTTTCTGTTGCTGAACTTGAAGCCAGAGTGGCACCCTGCGGGGCATTGGGGAATTATTTATACACTCAGCTGATTCAACGGAGCCATGAAGCATGGGCAAAGCGTCCGCCCCGTACGGGTGAAGCATGGTGTTTGGGGGATTCCCCGGTAGTCGGACTCATGCTGTGGGATCATCCTTTTGATTATGATTGGATCCCAGCGCCGAATTTTACTCAGGATATGCATTATATCCATAACTTGCCAAATCGGCCTATACGTGTTTACAGGCGTATTGATTCCCGGTTTATTCTTGAGGACTTCTATGCAAAGCTTTCAAAATTTACTAAGGCTGAATCCGGCAGCGTGTAAAAACCGGTATTTGAATTTATACTGAATTCTTTGGTTATGTAGAGCATTTTTGTTTATTCTTTAAGCAATTGAAGGAGGAGTTGGAGGATATTGAAGCATAAAGATATGAAATCCGATGCTGAGTTCATAATAAAAGAGGCAATTGCACAATCATTGCCGGATTCAGCCGTTAGGGCCTCGCTTTCAAAATGCTCATTCCATGGACCGGTTTACCTGGTGGCAATCGGAAAAGCTGCCTGGCAGATGGCTGCCGCTGCGCAAGCAGAGCTGGGAAACAAACTGCGCAGGGGTGTGGTATTAACTAAATACGGTCATTCCCGGGGAAAGCTTTCCGGCATGGATATCCTGGAAGCAGGACATCCTGTTCCGGATCAGAACACTGTCATAGGGACTGAGGAGATT
>JAEWSZ010000130.1 GCA_023397905.1 Bacillota bacterium
AGATGATAATGTGGACAGTGGTATACATGGCCCAAAGCAAAGAAGTAGCAAATCAGCTGCAGGAGCTTTTGTCCAATGAGGGTATTCTTGTTAAACTCAGGCCCATTAGCAAGAATCATGATAATAATGATAATTACTATGAAGTTCTTGTACCGGAAGCTGAAGTTGAAGAAGCACATAGTGTTATTATTGAAACAGGTTATTGAGAAAAGTCTATAAAATAATAGCTCCGGCCATTGTCCGGAGCTATTGCTACGTATATGCCAAATAATCGCATACTATATCGATATTACATGGAATGAGAGGGTGAACTTAAAATGCGTTTTGTTGATATACCATTGACAGTCAGATATGCCGAAACGGACAGGATGGGAATAGTGCACCATTCCAATTACCCCGTGTGGTTTGAAGTCGGAAGAACTGAGTTTATCAAGCAGAATGGGATATCGTATTCCGAAGTCGAAAAAGAGGGAATACTTTTGCCCCTGCTGGAGCTGAACTGCAAATTTATCGGTTCCTCCACATATGAAGATAAAATTGTTGTAAGAACCAGCATTAAGAGTTATACTAAAACCAGGTTGATTTTTTACTATGAAGTTTTTAAAGAAAATGATATGAAAAGCCCCATAACCATAGGGGAGACCGTACACGTATGGACAAACAGCGATTTAAAGCCTATCAATTTACAAAAGCGCAGTCAGAAGCTCTATGATATCATATGCTCCAATGCCGGGGAAGAAAATATTGCATAATGTTATTGTTGTATGATAAACTATGTGTACTGCTTCTTTCCATATATTATGATTTTATTAAGTAATCGGGTGGTGTGCGGGTGAGAAAAAATATTCCGAATTTTTTAACATTGCTCAGGCTCATTATTGTCCCTTTTCTAGGTTACTTCTTATATTTTGAACGTTATGTTCCTGCCATTGTCTTATTCGCATTTGGCGGTTTTACCGATATTCTGGATGGGTATATCGCAAGAAAATATAATCTGATCACAAAATGGGGCAAATTCTTTGATCCGCTGGCAGATAAGTTAATGCAAATTACTGCGCTGGTTTTTCTGGTTTTGCATCACTTTATTCCCATAGTTGTTCTCATAATTGTTATTGTAAAAGAGGCCCTGATGCTGACAGGCGGTATTCTGCTCTACACAAAAGGGAAAACAGTTATGGGGGCGAACTGGTACGGCAAGATGGCAACGGTGATTTTCTATTTTGCCATACTTGCGACCATTGTCCTGAGTCAGGACAGTCTGAGCAACGGATATACGGTAATTGCCATAGATACAGCCCTGGGGCTGGCGGTAGCGTGTACTTTGTTTGCGTTGATAAGATATATAATCATTTATTTCAGGTTTTCAAAGGATTACGACAAGAATAATATTTAGTGAGCATATATCATGATCGTATAAAAAGTTTGCTTCCAGGCAAGCTTTTTATTGTATGGAAGCATATTCAGCATAATTGTTAATAGATTCGTAATAATTTTATGTTATTATCTTTCAAAGGGCTGGGGCCGAAGTGCCCGGGACAACCCCGCAGGGCCGGCGGAGTCAGGTCTTGCATATACGGGTACGGGGAGAAAAGCATGTTCGGTTATATAATGCCGGAAAAACCGGAGCTGAAAATTAAAGAGTTCGATGTATACCGCGCATATTACTGCGGAGTATGCAAGGCAATAGGCAAAAGGCACGGTCAGGTGAAACGGTTGACGCTTACTTATGATGCGGCTTTTCTGGCAATGCTTCTGTGCTCCGTTCTGAAGATTGAGACTAAAATGGTCAGGGAAAACTGTCTGGTGCACCCGTTGAAAAAATCCTTTGTAACATATAATGAAATTATTGATTATTCTTCCGACATAAATATAATATTGGCGTATAATAATATAAAGGACAAATGGGAGGACGACAGATCAAAAGCCGCTCTTGCGGGCATGACGGCATTGAAACGGTCCTATGGGAAGCTGTTGGTGAGATATCCTGAGAAATGTGCTGTAATTAATCAAAAATTAAAAGAACTTTCCATACTTGAAAAGAATAAATGCGATTCCATGGATGCTGCTGCCGAACCTTTTGCAAAGCTGATGGAAGAGGTTCTGGATTATGAAAAGCTGGAGGATGGCACCAGGCAGATACTCAGATGGATGGGCTATAATCTGGGGAAATGGATTTATTTAATAGACGCTTTTGACGATCTGGAGGACGACGTAAAGAATTCAAGCTATAATCCCTTGCTTTTGCATTTTAAATATAAAGGCGACGGTAAAGATATACCGGCCTTCAAGGAACAGATAAAGGGCCAGGTGGAATTTACATTGTTATATTGCCTGGGCGAAGCCTCCAAAGCATTCGAACTCCTGGATGCAAAGGAGAACAGGGGAATTTTGGAAAACATATTGTATATGGGATTGTTAAGTAAAACTGATAAAATATTATGCCAGAGGAGTTGTGATGTAGGTGAAAAATCCGTATGAGGTACTTGGAATAAATGAGGGAGCGTCGGAAGAAGAGATAAAGAAGGCTTACAGGGAGCAGGTCAAGAAATACCATCCCGATCAATATCAGGATAACCCGCTTTCAAAGCTGGCTGAGGAAAAACTGAGAGAAGTCAATGAAGCTTATGAATATTTGACAGGCAAGGGCCAGTCCGCTAAAACCAGCAACGGCTGGAGCGGCAGGAGTGCATATGCCGGCAGCCAGCAGAGTGCAGGTGCGGCTCAGAGCGGCGGAGAAGGCAGCTTCAGGCAGGTCAGAGTATATATAAACATGGGCAATATAGCCGCGGCCGAGTCCATGCTTGAAAGCATAGCCAACAAAAATGCCGAGTGGTTCTACCTGAGAGGGCTTATTTTCATGAAAAAGGGCTGGTATAACGAAGCCATAATGAATATCCGCCAGGCGGTAAATATGGATCCTTCCAATTATGAATACAGAGATGCGCTCAACAGAATGAACAGCAGCAACAATATGTACAGGGGAAATGCAAACAACCGGGGATACGGAGCCAGTCCAAGCTTCTGTGACATGTGCATGTGCGCATGGTGCTCGGATTCTCTGTGTGAATGCTTCGGCGGAGACTTGATATCCTGCTGTTAGAAGAGTAAAAGTTTAGAAGTGCAGTAGTATAGAAGTATAGTAGAAAACCGGTAAGGCGGAATTCAGGAGAAAACCGTAAGTGCGGAAGTAGAGAATAAAACTCTAAGGGTGAAACAGAATTCAGAGTACCGGCCTTGAATTTTGCCGGGAACTTTCGATATAACTAGAGCCGGACAGGAGGTTGTTACATTCGGATGAACAATAATACAAGAGTAAAGAGAGTCACTCTCAGCGGTATACTTCTTGCGTTTACTGTTATATGTGTCTTTCTCGCGGCAAATCTTCCAACCAGCAGGCTTAGTTTTTACGCCCTGAGTTCCCTGTTTCTTGCGGTGATAATAATAGAGCTGGGATCAAAAGCGGGGTGGGCGTTTTACCTTGCGTCGGGGGTGCTTTCCACCGTACTCATCCCGAGGCTGGAGGTCATTCCGTTCATTGTGTTTTTTGGAGTGTACGGCCTTGTCAAGCTGTATATTGAGAAGCTGCACAGCAGAGTGTCCGAATATATACTGAAGCTGATATATTTTAATATATGCCTGATTCTGGGGCTGCTGTTTCTCAGAGAGTTTATAATGGACGGTATAAATCTTTCGGCGCCGGTATATATCATTGCCGGATTGCTGGAAATCGTATTTATTGTGTATGATTATATCTATACTCTATTCATCAGATTTTACGGAACGCAGCTGAAACCAAAGCTGAAAATTTAGCCCTGGCCATGAGAAATAAATTGAAAATAAGCGCCGCATATATTACAATATTTGTAAATGTGCGGCGTTGTTTCATGAAAACGCTGTAAAATCTTTTTACTTCGGGGGTAATCATGTCACCTGCTTTTTCATATTCAATTGCGGTATTTTTTATAATTCTGATTGCGGGGTGCGCTGTAAACCTGCTGAAGCAGCACTACATTTTTCAGTTGCTGGGCATCGCCTTCTTTTTTACATATATCCTGGTCAATTCCGCAATTTTTATTGAAAGCACTGCGGACGTTTATTTCAAGGATCTTTTTTACAGATCGCTTCCGTCGCTTTTCGGAATATCCGCGTGCCTCATCAGTATGACGCTGGGCTTCTGGATATTTCCGGCGATCAGGGACAGGTTCAGGGACTAGGCAGAATTCAGGAGCGATGAGTCAGTAGTACATTAGAAAAACCTAAAGCAGAAGCACTGGAGTATGGGAGACAGAAATTCGGTAATATGGTAGTAAAGCGGAATCTATAATATAAAACGGAAAATCAGAAAAATGTGAAAGAATATTATTAAAAGCATATGGAGAAGAAAATGGATATTGAAAGTCTTGTTGATAAGGATTTCAGAGGATGTATCTCTGTTGTTCGGGGCGGGAATGCAATATTTCAGAAGGGCTATGGCTATGCCGATTTGTCCAATAAAATCTATAACCGGACAGACACAAAATTTGCTACCGCTTCAGCGGGGAAAGTTTTTGTGGCGGTTGGAATTTTACAGCTGATTGAAAAAGGAAAGCTGAAATTTGAGGATGAGATAGGGAGCCTGCTTAATTTTGATTTGAAGGCCATCGACGGGAGAATAACGGTCAGGCAGCTGTTATGCCATACCTCCGGGATTCCGGATTATTTTGACGAGACTGTTGTGGACGAATATGCCGAATTATGGAAAGATTATCCTAACTATAAAATCAGAAAATCATCGGATATAATTCCGCTGTTCATTAATAAACCGATGATGTATCCGCCGGGAGACAGATTTCAGTATAATAACACCGGGTTTGTGGTATTGGGACTGATCATTGAAAAAATAACTGGCCAATTGTTTGATAAGCATTTACATACAAATGTATTTGAGCCTTGCGGTATGCTCGACACAGGTTATTATGAATTGGACAGGCTGCCTGAAAAATGTGCGAATTCTTATATATTTGATAAGGAGCGCGGGGAATACTATACAAATATATATAGTGTGGATGTCAGGGGAAC
Organism: Bacillota bacterium; assembly: GCA_023397905.1. Lineage (GTDB taxonomy): Bacteria > Bacillota > Clostridia > Acetivibrionales > DSM-1351 > Ruminiclostridium. The sequence continues at coordinate 5,059 of JAEWSZ010000130.1, forward strand.
CGGAGCGGGCGGAGCATTCACCACCGTTTTGGACATAAATAGATTCTGGTCCTGTTTGCTGGATGGAAAGCTCATATCAAATGATATGTTGAAACAGATGCTGAGCGTGCAGAGCGGTAATGGGTCACAACACTACGGGTATGGGATCTGGCTTGAAAAGCCGGGGGAGAATATATTTACACCCTATTTTCAGGGCTCTGATCCGGGGGTAAGCTTTGTATCCGGCTATGACACCACCTGTGATACCAGTATTACCGCAGTCAGCAACTTCGGCTGTAATGTATGGAAACTGCGGCGGGATATAATTAATGCTATGAGGGATTAAGCTTGTTTTTGTATTATCATCTGAATTTCATGGAGGGAGCAACATAAATGAAGTTTACGGATATTGGTCTTATTACGGAGGATGTGCCGAAGCTCGCCGGGTTTTACGAAGCGCTGTTCCGGACAAAAGCCGAGGGGGATGCCGTCCACTCATATATTCAAACGGATGGAGCGGGTATTGCAGTTTATGCAAAACAGTCAGCTGAATCGGATATGAATTTTGACTTTTCCGTTTATTATGGGAGAGGAGCTTTCACACTCTGCTACAATGTGGATGATGTCGATGCTGAATACGAAAGGATAAAAGCTATGGGAGCGGAATTCGTGCAGCCGCCGGCTACATGGCCATGGGGTGCGCGTTCAATGCACTTCCGTGATCCCGATGGCAATATCATCTGCTTCAGAAGCCGGCCGGAATAAGGAAGCCGTGTGATTTAGCCGGCATTTCAGTTGCCTGATTTTTGAAACAACTTTAAAATAGAGCGGGTTATCTCTTTAACAATAAAGCTTCTTGAACCTATGAGATATAGCAGTCTCATCAGAGCTCCAATTATTACAAAGGTTATTATCATACCCAATACAGCCTGTATTATTGGCATAAACAAATATCCTCCTTGCATTGTTATTTAATTATTATACCATACATTCCATATATTAACTAACATAAAACCATTAACCACTGTCATGAATTGGTAATCTGAATTCTGCTTTTAAGGTTTTATCCTGAATCCGGGCTTCAGCCTTTTGGTTTTATTCTGAACTACTGAACTCCTGACTTCCGAATTCCGCCTTTCCGACTTCATTCTGAATACTGAATCCTGGCTACTGGATTCTGCCTTTGCTCCCCTCCTATACTTCTGCCTGCCGCTATGCTATAATTAAAATGTTTGTTTTGTGACAAAGTTAATGGAGGAAATAGATTTATAATGAACGATAAAACTCTCAGAGTGCTTGAATTTGATAAAATTATAGATAAATTGAGAAGCCTGACCGCATCCGAGCTGGGAAGGGAACTTGTGGATGAACTTGTTCCCCAGACTGACTTCAATACGGTGGAAGGAATGCTGGCGGAAACCGATGCCGGCGTGGGCTGCATAGTGCGCCGCGGTTCGCCGCCCATGGGAGGGATCAGCGACATAAGGCCAGGCCTGAAACGTCTGGATATGGGCGGAATCCTCAATCCGGGAGAGCTTCTGAAAATAGGCGGAGTGCTGCGGGCGGCCAGAAGGCTCAAGGGCTATGTGGGCGATAAGCTGGATGAAAATAAGGAGAATACGGTGGCAGAACTGATCTCCTGCCTGGAATCAAATTTGCGGCTTGAACAGAAAATTGACAGCTGCATCATCAGCGAAGAGGAGATTGCCGACAACGCCAGTCCGGCCCTCAGCACCGTCAGACGCCAGATAAAGGAGCAGCAGGCCTCCATAAAGGAAAAGCTGAACAGCCTGATCCGGTCAACAAAATACCAGAAATATATTCAGGAATCGGTTGTCACCATCAGAGGAGACCGGTATGTGGTACCTGTAAAACAGGAGCACCGGAATGAGATCCCTGGATTGGTGCATGATTCCTCTTCCAGCGGAGCGACGCTTTTTGTTGAGCCAATGGCGGTAGTCGAAGCCAACAATGCCATAAAGCAGCTTAAAATAAAAGAGCAGGCTGAAATAGACAGGATACTTGCCGAGCTTTCGCAGGACGCTTCTCTGCTGCTGCCGCAGCTGAATTCAAACATGAGTATTATGGCAAGGCTTGATTTTATTTTTGCAAAAGCAAAGCTGTCTGCCGACTATAACTGTGTTTGCCCCAGGATCAATCAAGAGGGAAAAATCACCATCAAAAAAGGCAGGCATCCCCTGCTTGACCCTAAAACAGTGGTGCCCATCGATTTCTGGATAGGCGATAAATTCAGTTCCCTTATAGTAACGGGTCCCAACACGGGAGGAAAAACGGTATCCTTAAAAACGGTGGGGCTGTTCACCCTGATGATTCAGAGCGGGCTTCATGTGCCTGCCAATGATGGCACGGAGATGAGCGTGTTTGAAAAGGTGTACGCCGATATAGGCGACGAACAGAGCATAGAGCAGAGCCTGAGCACCTTTTCCTCCCATATGAAAAATATTGTCGACATCCTTAAAAATGTCAACGGCAGGTCGCTTGTAATGTTTGACGAGCTTGGGGCGGGAACAGACCCCACAGAGGGCGCCGCCCTGGCAATGGCAATACTGGAGTGCCTGCATCAGATGGGCGCCACAACACTGGCCACCACCCATTACAGCGAGCTCAAGGTATATGCCATATCTACGGCCGGGGTGGAAAACGCCTCCTGCGAATTTGATGTGGAAACTCTGAGACCGACCTATAGATTGCTGATAGGAGTTCCGGGAAAGAGCAACGCTTTTGCCATATCAAAGAGACTGGGCCTGACGGACGATATCATTGAAAGATCAAAGGAATTCCTGTCCCAGGAGGACATCAGGTTTGAGGACATACTCCTGAGTATTGAGAAAAACCGCAGCGAGGCCGAAAAGGAAAAAATGAGGGCTGAAAGTTACAGAATGGAGGCCGAGAGGCTGAAGCGGGATCTGGAGGAGCAGAAGAGCAGGCTTGCCGCCCAAAAGGAAAATGAGCTCCGGAAGGCAAGGGAAGAGGCCAGAAGAATACTCACGGATTCCAAAAGGCAGGCAGAGGAACTGGTCTCCGAGATGAAAAGGCTTGCCAAGGAGCAGGAAGAGGCGGAAGTCAGAAGGCAGACAGAAGAACTGCGGCAGAAGCTAAACAGGAGTATCAGCAGTCTTGACGATTCCCTGGTTGAATCCATTATACCAAAGCAGGGCCTGGTCAAGCCTCCACAGAATTTAAAGCCGGGAGATACGGTGCTGATTGTGAATCTTAATCAAAGGGGAAACGTGCTGTCAGTTCCCGATAAAAACGGCGAAGTACAGGTTCAGGCCGGAATAATCAAGATAAACGTACATCTTTCAAATCTGAAACTGGTGGATGAACAAAAGCAGCAGATACAGAAGACCGGCATGGGAAAAATCGGAGTATCAAAAGCCAGGAGCATGTCGTCGGAGATAGATCTCCGTGGAATGCTGCTGGACGAGGCCACAGATGCCGTGGACAAATATCTGGACGATGCCAGTATCGCCGGAATGGGGGAGGTAACTCTCATTCACGGAAAGGGCACAGGCGCCTTGAGAGCCGGTTTGCAGCAGCACTTGAAGCATCACCCCCATGTGAAGGCCTTCAGACTGGGCAAGCTGGGAGAGGGCGAAACCGGCGTCACTGTGGTGGAGATGAAGTAGCGCTGGGCTATTTGACCAAAAAGATATTAAAAAACATATCAATCATTGTTAACTCATGAGGGATTTAAAAGGTTGACATTTTAAGCCGGTTAAATTAGAATTATTAGTGGCTTTTATGAAGTCAATTACGGTTGAAGCCGTACTTAAGCTACCGGCCTCTATCTGACAGTAATTGGCTTTTTATATTTTGGCAGTGTAATCGGTATTATAAAATGTATATAAGTATGTAAAATGTATTGAATGTATATTTGAATAATAGATGATTCTTAAATTAAATTTGAAGCATATGAAGGAGAATTTTTGTGGATACCAGACAGGATATAAGAAATATTGCGATAATAGCGCACGTTGACCATGGCAAAACAACTCTTGTTGACGCCATGCTCAGGCAGAGCGGTATTTTCAGAGAAAATGAAGCTGTTGCGGAAAGAGTTATGGACTCGAACGATCTTGAAAAAGAGAGAGGTATCACCATACTCGCAAAAAATACGGCGGTTAATTATAACGGCATAAAGATCAACATTGTGGATACGCCCGGACATGCCGATTTCGGAGGAGAAGTCGAGCGCGTTCTGAAAATGGTCGACGGCGTGCTTTTGCTGGTAGATGCCTTTGAAGGCTCAATGCCGCAGACCAGGTTTGTTTTAAAGAAGGCACTTTCATTGAACCTCAAACCGATTGTTGTTGTAAATAAGATCGACAGGCCGGAAGCAAGGCCGGATGAAGTCGTGGATGAGATAATAGAGCTTTTCATTGAGCTGGGAGCGGATGACGACCAGTTGGAATTCCCGGTGGTGTACGCTTCCTCAAGAGAGGGCTTCGCCGTTTGTGACCTGGGCGGGGAGAGAAAGGATCTGAAACCCTTATTTGATATGATAATCGACAAGGTTCCAGCTCCCAGGGGCGAACTGGACGGTACCCTCCAGCTGCTGGTTTCCAATATTGACTATGATGAATATGTGGGAAGAATCGCCATAGGCAGAATTGAAAGGGGTTCCGTGAAGGTGGGGCAGCAGGCCATTATCTGCAAAAAGGAAGGCGACACCTTAAGTGCGAGAATCACAAAGCTGTACTGCTATGAGGGCCTGAAGCGTATCGATGCCGGTGAGGCCAAGGTGGGCGACATTGTGGCCGTCTCAGGTGTGGGCGACGTAACCATAGGAGATACCATATGCGAGGCGGGCGCACCTGATCCTCTGCCTTTTGTGGCCATAGACGAGCCAACTCTTTCAATGACCTTCAGTGTCAACAACAGTCCATTTGCAGGAAGAGAGGGTACTTTTGTAACTTCCAGGCATTTGAGAGACAGGCTGTTCAAGGAATTGGAGACAAATGTAAGCCTGCGGGTTGAGGAGACAGATTCGGCGGATTCCTTCAAGGTTTCAGGCAGAGGTGAGCTGCATCTTTCCATACTGATAGAGACCATGAGAAGGCAGGGGTACGAATTCCAGGTTTCAAAACCCACTGTTATAAATAAGGAAATTGACGGGGAAATAATGGAGCCCATCGAGTACCTTATGATAGATGTTCCGGAAGAATATATGGGCGTGGTAATGGAAAAGCTGGGCCAGAGAAAGTCCGAAATGGTCAATATGACTTCTGCAAACCAGGGATATATGAGACTTGAATTCAAAATACCTGCGAGAGGTTTGATCGGATACAGATCTGAGCTTTTGACCGATACCAAGGGAAACGGGATAATGAATCACATTTTCCACGGCTATGAACCCTTCAAGGGCGATATTGCAACAAGGCAGAGAGGTTCTCTGGTTGCGTGGGAAGACGGAGAAGCGGTAACCTATGGGCTTTACAATGCCCAGGAAAGGGGCACGCTTTTCATTATGGCCGGCACAAAGGTATACGAAGGCATGATAGTTGGAGAGAATGCCAGATATGATGATCTGGTGGTAAATGTATGCAAAAAGAAGCATGTTACCAATATGAGGGCTTCCGGTTCCGACGAAGCGCTCAGGCTGACACCTCCCACAGTTCTCAGCCTGGAACAGGCCCTGGAATTTATTGCCGACGATGAACTGGTGGAGATGACGCCCAAGAATATACGCCTCAGAAAGCGGATTCTGGACACTGAGAGCAGAGCAAAAGCCAGAAGCAAGCTGAGCTGATTCTGGACAAATTGAAAAAAGAATATTATAGTATTAGTTATAGATGTGCCCGCTTGTGCAATGCTTTTGATTTTTAGATTGGAGTAGTATATTGATGAGTAGAAAATTGAAAGTTGGATTATTAGGGATTTCGTCAGTTATTATAGGTATATTTTTATCGGTGCCCAACATAATGAGTTATGTGGGAACACTGTTAAAAGGCTATGAGGCTGAATACGGATTGCTGAACGCTTTTCTGACAATACTGGGTTTGACGCTGGTGTTTTTCGGAATATTTATAATTTCAGCCGGATTAAAAAGATTGGCGTTTATGTTTACCGCTTTTCTTGTGTTCGTATTTATTTTTTCTATAGGCTCAATATATTCCTACAGGAGCACAATGGGTTCTGAAAAGGACAATGAAGTAAAGCAGGAAGTAAAAATACCGGCTACGGACGATGGCGCGATCCTTGTGGAAATCCCCATGGGATCGGACACGACCAAGATTGCTGAAATTCTCAGCCAGCAGGGGATAATAGGCAGGGCGCAGATATTTAAGCTGGTTTCAAAGCTAAACGGTTTTGACGGCAGGTACCAGGCTGGTACTCATGTTCTCAAAAAGGGTCTGGACCTGGACACAGTTATGACCATACTGACAGAAAAACCCGAAAGCCGTAAGATTACAATTCCCGAAGGTCTGACTTATAAACAGATAGTACAGACTTTTGCGAAAAAAGGTCTTGCGGTAGAGGATAAATTTAATTCGGCAATGAAATACGGCAGTTACAATTTTGATTTTGTAAAGCAGATCAAAAGTGTAAATAACCGGGAATTCAAGCTGGAAGGATATCTGTTCCCGGATACCTATGAGTTTGCCATGAATGCCGATGAAAAGACAATAATTCAAAAAATGCTGGAAAATTTCAATAACAAGATTACCAAGGAGCATTACAAGCGCGCCCAGGAACTCGGTATGACCATGGACCAGGTTATCACCCTTGCGTCCATAATCGAAAAAGAGGCCAACAACACTCATGACAGAAGACTGGTATCGGCTGTATTCCACAACCGTTTGAAGGATAAGGACAAGAATATGAGGAAGCTTGAGTCCTGCGCCACCCTCCAGTATATATTCCTCAATACCGAGGGGAAGGTACACCAGCTGATCACCTATGACGATACCAAAGTTGACAGCCCGTATAATACTTATGTTAATCAGGGGCTTCCGCCGGGACCTATATGTTCGCCGGGTATGGACTCAATAAATGCTGCGCTGTATCCGGATGAGGATACCGACTACAAGTTCTTCCTATCCACGGCTGACGGCACCACAAAGTTCTCGAAAACCTATGCGGAACACTTGAAAGCCATGAAGGAATACGGCCTGGCCAAATAAGGATAAATTGTCATGCCGTGTGGCTTTCGATGTTAACCTGTGCCAGCGGAAAGAAGTTCTTAATTTTATAATTGCAAAAATAATGGGGTGGCGGAAATAGCCACCCTAATTTTAAGTACTGCCAGGCAAAATCGGCCTGGGCAGCATATGATGTCCAGAGGAAATAGAAATGATCAACTACGAATATATCACAGAGTATATAAGAGCGACTATAAAGCCCAATGGCGGCCTTCTGGGAGAGCTTGAGGAATATGGGGCTGTAAATCACGTACCAATTATCCAGCCTGAAGTTGCAGCCCTGATGAAGGTCATAGGAAATATACGCCGTCCGGCCAGAATTTTAGAGGTGGGAACAGCCATAGGGTATTCCGCCATCCTGTTTTCGGGCTTTTTGCAAAAGAACGGAATAATCGACACTATTGAGCGGAATGAGCAGATGGTGGAGCTGGCGAGAAAAAACATAAAAACAGCGGGACTTCAGGATACCATTAATGTCATAGCAGGCGATGCCATTGAAGTTCTGGCGTGTCTTGACAAGACATACGATATGATATTTCTGGATGCCGCCAAGGGTCAGTACGGCGAGTTTCTGGAGCATAGCAGGCGAATGCTGGCGCCGGGAGGTTTGCTTGTATCGGACAATGTGCTGTACAAGGGAATGATCGCAACCGATGAGCTGGTGGTAAGGCGCAAGAAGACAATTGTGACCAGAATGAGGAGTTTTCTTGAAACACTTTGCAGGGATGAAAGCTTTGAAACAAGCATCATCCCCATTGGAGACGGCGTGGCTCTGAGCTACAGGAGGGATATGGAGATTATATGAAAAAGGTTGAGCTTCTGGCTCCTGCCGGAAATCTGGAAAAATTGAAAATGGCCATCCTGTTTGGCGCAGATGCGGTATATATAGGCGGGCAGAGATTTGGACTGAGAGCTTCCGCAGATAACTTTTCCCCGGAAGATATGAAGGAAGGGCTGGAATTTGCCCATGCAAGGGGCTGCAAGGTATATGTAACGGTGAATATAATACCGCATAATCAGGATCTGGTGGGCCTGCCTGAGTATATCAGCCAATTGGAACAGCTGGGGGTGGATGCGGTGCTTGTATCGGACCCGGGAATTTTTGCTATTGTGCGGAAAACTGCTCCCGGCATGGAAGTGCACATAAGCACACAGGCTAACAACACAAATTATATGAGCGCAAAGTTCTGGTATGAGCTGGGGGCAAAAAGAATAGTGGTTGCCAGAGAGCTTTCCTTTGGTGAAATAAGGGAAATAACCGAAATGACGCCGGCAGACCTGGATATAGAGGCATTTGTCCATGGGGCCATGTGCATATCCTATTCCGGACGCTGTCTGCTGAGCAATTACATGACGGGCAGGGATTCCAACATGGGAGCCTGTTCCCATCCTTGCAGATGGAAGTATCAGCTTGTTGAGGAAAAAAGGCCCGGCGAGTACTACCCGGTCTATGAGGACGAACGGGGGACATATATATTCAACTCAAAGGATCTATGCATGATAGGACATATTCCCGAGCTGATGGAATCGGGGATTTTCAGCTTTAAAATTGAGGGCAGGATGAAAAGCTCCTTTTATGTGGCCACGGTGGTCAGCGCGTACCGGAAGGCCATAGACGCCTACATGAGGGACCCGGCAAATTACAAATTTGATCCGGAATGGCTGGATGAGCTTTCTAAAGCCAGCCACAGGGAATATACCACCGGATTTTATTTTAATAAGACCACCGGAGAGGATCAGATATACCACACCAGTTCATATGTCAGGGACTATGATTTTGTGGGTATGGTACTGGAATATGACAGAGAGACAAAAACGGCCAAAGTTGAGCAGAGGAACAGGATGATTGTGGGAGATGAAATAGAAGTGGTTGTCCCCGGCGAAGATTATTTCATGCAGACCATCGAGTCCATGAAAAATGAAGAGGGCGAGAGCATCAGGACCGCGCCCCATCCGCAGATGATTGTATACATGCCCATGCGGCAGGAAGTTGTCCCATATACGATTTTGAGAAGGAAATAGAGAAAATACACGTGTAGTATATTTTACCTCTTTATCTGGAAACAATTAGTAATAGACTAATGTTTCTGATAAAGAGGTTTTTTATGTTAAAGAGAATAAAAATTTTGTTATTTGTTTTTATGGCCATCTTTGCGATTTTGCTTACGAGATTGTTCTACATCCAGATCATCGGAGGCAGCTCCATGGCAAAAGAGGCGTCGGCCCAGAGAGTAAACAACATACAGATCGAAAGCGCCCGGGGGGATTTTGTGGACAGAAACGGAATAAAATTTACCGGCAGGACACCTAAAATCACGGTGGTTTTAAAGCCGGCGCAGCTCCGGGACGACCCTCAGGCCATTGAGGATATATGCCGGGTATTGG
>JAEWSZ010000143.1 GCA_023397905.1 Bacillota bacterium
AACGACGATGCGGTGATAATTGATAATATGAAAGGCGAAGATAAAATAGCTTTGTACAATACTTACATATTAAATCCCAAGAATGTACAGGAGGGGCAGACAATAAATTGAGCGATTCGGATATAAAAAACAATTTGGATGACATAATGCGGAGAGTAAAGACCGCCGCAGAAAAAAGCGGAAGATCGGCCGGGGATGTCAGGGTTGTCGCCGTAACCAAAACTGTTGAGGTCGAGAGAATAAAAGATGTTTTTGATTACGGCCTGCTTGATATGGGTGAAAACAGAGTCCAGGAGCTGCTTGAAAAATACGGCAGGCTGGATCCCTCGTGCAGGTGGCATCTTATAGGGCATTTGCAGACTAACAAGGTCAAATACATTATCGACAAGGTGGAAATGATACATTCGGTTGACAGCATCGAACTGGCGAAAGAAATAGATTCCAGGGCTGCAAAGCACGGCAGGGTAATGGATATACTTCTGCAGGTCAATGTTTCGGGGGAGGAAACCAAGTTTGGAGTAAGCCCGGAGCAGGTTTACGAACTTGTTGATATAATTTCCCATATGAAAAATATTTCATTGAGAGGTCTGATGACTATAGCGCCATTTTCACAAAATGCCCAGGACATAAGGCCTGTATTTAAAAAACTTTATGATATATATATTGACATAAAGCGGAAAAGCATAGATAATGTTAATATGGATTATCTTTCCATGGGTATGAGTAACGATTTTGAGGTTGCCATAGAAGAAGGGGCAAACATAGTGAGGATCGGTACCGGCATATTTGGAAAGAGGGATTATACACAAAAGTAATTTGTACGACAGAAAAAATATTAAATAACTTACAAAAGACACAGGGGGTATTGAAATGTCAAAACTTCTAAACAAAGTTTTCAATTTTGTCGGATGGGAAGCCATAGACGAAGATGAAGAGGATTTAGAGCTTCAGGACATCGACTATAAAGACGAGGCTAAAAGCGAACCTATTCAGACGCACTTTTTCAACAATTCCAAAAAGCAGCAGTCAGGTAAGGTTGTAAATATTCATACGGCAAATCAGTTCAAAATGGTGGTTTCACAGCCGGATACTTTTGATGATGCGCAGGACATCTGCGATCATTTAAAGAGCAAAAGGCCCGTGGTCATTAATCTTGAAGGCATTGACAAACAGGATGCTCAAAGGATAATCGACTTTTTAAGCGGTTCCATATATGCGCTTGACGGAAGCATTCAGAAGGTTTCCAGTGATATATTCGTCATAGCTCCAAATAATGTGGACGTCAGCGGTGATTTGAGGGATGAGCTGAAAAATAAAACAGTTTTCCCCTGGGCAAAATAAATAGCGGAATAGTTTTTTATCAATTGGAGGAGTATTTTAATGGATGCGGTTCTGTATGCTATAAACTGGGTATTGTGGATTTTTGAAATTGCTCTTATTGCTAGGGTTATAATTTCATGGCTGCCCATTTCCAGGTATAATAAAGCGGTGGATTTGCTTTATAGCATCACGGAGCCTGTACTCGCACCTATCCGCAACATGCTGAGCCGGTCCAGCTTTTTGAATAATTCCATGCTGTCCATGATGGATTTTTCTCCGATAGTTGCCTTTATACTTATCGGCATACTCAGAAATGTAATTGTTATGCTATTTAGAACATTTTTATAAAGATATGACAGAGACTATATGGATAAAAATGAATTATTAAAAATGGTTTCCAAAATTGAGGATAGGGTGTTGGTTTCACGGCTTTTGGATAAAGTTGAACAATGCCGGTATTCCTCTTTTGTGTATTCGGATTTTCTTTCTCCGTATGAAATGGCAATTGTCCGGCGGGTTCTGGACAAGGCTGGCGGTGTTTTTTATACCTTTACCGGCGGCTATGACGGGGCTGAAAGGGTTACTGCAGTAATGAGTTCGGATTTCATAGAGCAGGAAGAATCTTTGAACAGCGCGCCGCTGAGCATTTTGAGAATGACACCCGCAGCCGATAAACCGCTGTCCCACCGGGATTATTTAGGGTCTTTGCTGGGGCTTGGGGTCAAGAGGGAAAAAATCGGGGACATACTTGTTTATGAAAACTATGCGGATGTTTTTCTGATTGATAAAATTGCAGAATATATTTCTTATAATCTGGATAGAATTGGCAATACTAAAGTACAGTGTGAACTTCTACAGATTTATCAATATACAGCACCTGCGAAAAAGGAAAAGATAATTACCGCAACGGTGGCTTCTCTGAGAGCTGATTCGGTGGCGGCAAGCGGCTTCAGTGTGTCCAGAACAAAAGTGCTGGAGTATTTCAAGGCGCAAAGAGTTAATGTAAATTGGGAAGTGGTGCAAAATCCTTCCAAACAGCTGTCGGAAGGCGATGTGATTTCAATCCGGGGCAAAGGGCGGATTGTACTGGAAAAGGTAGGCGGGACTACTAAAAAGGACAGGATAAATATAATGATAAAACGGTTTGAATAAGATTGTGAATCTTGAAAGGATGGCTGATTATGAATTATACTCCCAATGATCTGGATAACATTAAATTTAAAAAAAATTTCATGGGCTACAACGAAGATCAGGTAAATGACGTATTGGACAGCATTATACAGGATTATGAACTTTACATAAAGGAAAACATAGAGTTAAAGGACAGAATATCCGTATTAAACGAAGGCATACAGCATTACAAGAACATTGAGGAATCTCTTCAGAACACTCTGGTTGTGGCGCAGCAGACCGGAGAGGAGATCAAAAAGAATGCCTATGAGAAGGCTGAAAACATTGTAAAGGATGCTGAGCTGAAAGCCCAGAAAGTGATCAATGATGCCAATCAGGAAGTTATAAAGATACGTTTTGAGTATGAAGAAATGAAGAAGCGGCTGCATCTTTTCAAGACAAAATCCGAGACTTTGCTTTTGTCCCAGCTTGAGCTTTTAAAGCAGTTGTTTAACACGGATAATGATCTGGAGTAATTTTCTGATATTAAACTAACCGGATGTGACAAACCCCCTGGAATCAGGTATATTATAGGCCTGGGCCTTTAGGGGGTTGTTTTATGAGGGGAATGAGCTTATGAAGAGAACCAGTATCCGGCAGCGACTCATGATACTTATGATTTGTCTGACTACGCTGCCTGTAATAACTTTGACTGTTATTGCAGCCAATAATACACGAAATTCTGTGGAAAAGGAAATAATAAGCGCAAATAACTCCCGTATGGTATGGGTAAATCAGTACTTAAGCGAGCTGATACAGCAAATTGACATAATGTTTTATTCCCTGCAGTTAAATCAAAAGCTTATAAACAGTATGAACGAAGATAGCCAGAATAGCGCCGAACAATTGAAAACCAGGGATTTTATACGTGAAACCCTTAACTCTGTTTTTTATGCAAATTCCAGGAAAATCGACAATCTGACTCTCTACAGTCATCCGGCAAAACAGGCATTTCTTACAAGCTATGTTAATACAGGAACAAAATTTTCTCTTGATATTGCAGATGGAGACTGGGGAAGAATGCTGGATGGTCCCATCAAAATGTACTTCAAGCAGTCCGGCACCGGGATTAATGCATTTCACGGTATCTACAGATTCACGGATCACAGATTGCTGGGAGGCATTTCAGTGGGCATAAATACCGAAGTCTGGGAGGAAGTAAGCAATATTTTAAAATCAGAAGCCGAAAGCCTGGTTTTTTTTATAAACGATGAGGGCGAGATGCTGGCCGGTTCCACAGAGATTGATGAGTCAAGCGAAATCCGGGAACAGCTTAAAATAATGGTATTAAATAAACACGATCTGGAGTTCCGCAAAACGTCGAAATATTTCTATTTTATGGAGCAGGTTGGAGACGGGGAATTAACGGTGGTCAAGGCAATACCGGTGGAAACTGTGAATAAAAGTTCATATGCGACGGTTATGGCAGGTCTTTGGACCGGTATAATATTTATAATTCTCTCAATTTTACTGTCTATTCTGGTGTCGCTCAGGATAAGCCGCCCGATTGTCAGCCTGGCAAGGACAATGAGGACTGCGCATATTAACGATTTTGAGGTGAAGCCGGTTCAGAGCAACGATGAGATAGGCTTGCTGGAGCACGGATATAACTCCATGATGCAGCGTATAAAGGAATTGATACAAGATGAGTACAAGAAGAATATAGAATTGAAAAATGCACAATTGGTGGCTCTTCAGGCTCAGATAAATCCGCATTTTTTAAACAATACCCTCAATCTTATCGGAGGCATGGCCCTTTCTAAAAGAGCTCCGGAAATTTATAAAATAACCAGGAGCATCGGAGATTTGCTGAGGTATTCAATAAGCACCAGTGGGGATATGGTTTTATTAAAAGAAGAGCTGAATCATATGAAAAACTATATCTTTATACAGGAACACCGTTTTACCGGAAGGTGTACTGTCGACTTGTCCGCCGATGAAACAGCAATGGAATGCCAACTGCCAAAGTTCACTCTGCAGCCTGTTATTGAAAATGCATTTGAGCATGGATTACAGGGCAAAGAAGGAAAATGGACCATTGAGATACGTATAAGGCGTATTGGGAGCAGGATCGCAATCCTGATAAAAGACAACGGTGAAGGAATAGACGGGGAACGTTTGAAACAGGTCAGGACTGAACTGCACAGCGGACTTTCGGACATGCCTGGTAAAATTGCTGAGAATGGACCGCAGAAAAGGAGAGGAATCGGACTGCGGAATGTAAATGCCAGAATCAGGCTGCATTTCGGAAATAGATTCGGAGCACGGATTTTTAGTAAAGCCGGAGTGGGTACATTGATAGTTTTAGCAATACCTTTTTCTGAAAGAGAGGTTGTTAAAAATGTATAAAGTTTTGATCATTGATGATGAACCCTGGTCAATAGAAGTAGTAAAAGCACTTGGACAATGGGACAGTTTAAAATTGGAAGTGATAGGCGAAGGAGAAGATGGAACGCAGGGACTTAAGTTAATGGTTGAACTTAAGCCGGATATTGTTGTAACAGATATGAGGATGCCGGGAATTGAAGGAGTAGAGCTGCTGAAAGCCATAAACGAAAAATTCCCAAATAGCAAAATCATAGTGATGAGCGGTTATGACGACTTTGTGTACCTAAAACAGGCAATCCGTTCCCGGGCGGTAGAATACCTTCTGAAGCCCATCGATCCGGAAGAGCTGAATGCTTCTCTGGCAAAATGCATAGAGGAACTTGACCAGGCCCGTGAAAAGGTAAATATCCTCTGTGGCGCTTCCCCGCTGTTTTCAGACGGAGAGGTCATGGACAGGTATCTGGCATTACGCCAACTGGTGTACGGGCATTTATTGGAATTAAATAAATTGTCGGTGATCGGTTCACTTGAAAATCTGAAGCTATTCCTGGAAAATTTATCAGAAGAGATCAATAACAAAAATGTTCTGGCCAGAATAGGACAGGATTATGTTATTATGCTGAAAGATTTTATGGCTGATAACAATTCCGGCTTTGAAAAAATATGGAATGAGAAGAACAGCGAGTGGGCTGCGGCAAATGGGTGGGGAACAACAGCTGAATTGATTGCGGATATTTGCTGGCTATATGAAAAAGCCATCGATCACATGGAACACAGGCTCAGGAACAAAAAACGTCTGGATCTGGGGGTAGTTATGACATACATGGATCATCACTATCAGGAGCCCATAACCTTGGATAATATAGCTCAAAAATTTTATGTCAGCAAAGAGTATTTGAGCAGAGCATTTAAAACTTATTCCGGGGAAAACATATCGGATTATATTCTCAGAAAGCGTATGGAAAAAGCAAGGGAACTTATATCCGAGCAGAATATCGCCATAAAACATGTGGCACAAATGATGGGGTATGATGACATTGCATATTTTTATAGGGTATTTAAAAAACATTTTGGGTTTCCTCCCGGAGAGCTCCGGAGCGAGAATTAAAATATCAATATAGTGCAAAAAAAGAAGTTAATATATTTAAATGACTGGGAATACAGCCTCCTATATACTGAAAATATCAAATTGAGGGAGGTAAAAAAATGAAAAAAAAAGTATTATCTATGATTTTAGTTTTGTGCATATTGAGCACAGCTGTCATGGGATGCGGAAAAAATGGAAGTGATACGGCCGGCGCCGGTTCATCCACTGCCTCCGCTTCAGCAGCGGCATCCGGCGATGCTGCGGGTACTGAACCCAAACAGGCAACATTAAAAGTATACATGACTCTGCCAAGATTTAAAGAGCAGTTTGATAAATACTTTGAACAGTTTAGAACAAAAGAAAAGGCAGAAAAAAATGTTGATGTAAAAGTGAATCTTGAGATGCCGAATTCAGACCAGGCTGAACAGATTCTCAAAACCCGCCTTGCGTCAAATGATGCTCCGGATATCTTCAATATCCATGCAAATAACATATCTACTTATTATGATCCGGGCTATATGGCGGATTTATCCGATCAGCCTTTTGTAAATAACCTTTATGACAATGTCAAGGAAATAGTTACTTATAAAGGCAAAGTTGTGGCACTTCCTATGGAAAGCACCTCATGGGGATATCTTTACAATCAGAAAATATTCAGCGACCTGGGAATAACGCCGCCTCAGACACTTGATGAAATGAAGGCCGTATGTGAAAAACTTAAGGCAAACAACATAAAACCATTTCTGCTTGCTTTCCAGGAATCCTGGATTCCCCAGTTGATGATGGCTTTATCGCTCGGAGGCACCGTCAATTCCCAAGCTCCTGATTTTGTAGATAAAATGAATAACGGCCAGGCTTCATACAATGATGTAGCAAGTGTATTTGACATCATTGATGTAATTATGCAAAACGGTACGGATAAACCCTTTGAAGTAGGCAACCAGGCCGGCTCGGCAGATTTTGCAAACGGTAAGGCGGCTATGTGGGTACAGGGTTCATGGAATGCAGATGCCATTCTTCAGGTAAATAAGGATTTTAAACTGGGAGTTGCTCCGCTGCCTGTGAGCAACGACCCCAAAGGAACTATGATCAATCTTTCTGTTTCTACAACAGTGGCCATGTCGGCTACAACAAAATACAAGGAAGCAGCCGGCGATTTATTAAATTACATTCTGGACCCGAATGATTCTTCGGCATTGTATGAACAGCTGAAATTTAATCCTGTGGCTACATTCCATAAATATTCAACCTTTCCATGGGTGGATGAAGCAAGCAAATATGTTTCTGAAGGCAGAGCCTATAAGGATCTGTCACTGCCTCAGGCAGTTACCGATGAAACTGCAAAAATGCTTCAGAGTTATTATACGAAGCAAGTCGGCAAAGGCGATATAATAAAGGCCCTGGATAAAGCATGGGCTGGAGCAATTGCAGCTAAAAAATAATAGGGATCGTTGTCAGAAGGACTTGCTCTTCTCAGGGCGGTATGAGGTTTCACAAAGGAAACATTATATCGTTGAGGAGAGCAGGTCCTAAATTTCATAACCCCGGTTATTGTTGGCTTCGGCCCATTATGACTGATTTTGAATTAATTGATTGTGACATGAAATGAGGAGTGTAGTTATTATGGATAAAACAAAAAGATGGAAGCAAAATATCGTCCTGATAGCATTCGTATTTCCGGCCCTATTGTTCTACACTGTGTTTATGCTCGTTCCTGCAGGCGGTGGTATATGGTACAGTTTTACCGATTGGAACGGGCTGAATCCCACATATCGGGTGGTGGGGCCGGCTAATTATATTGAGGCATTGACAGGAGATCCTTTCTTTATAAAATCAATAGTTTTTACGTTGAAGTATGTGATGGTCATGGTCTTACTCCAGAACTTATTCGCAATACTGCTGGCGGCGCTGGTGGAATCGCGCAAACGCAGAAAAGCGGTTTTCAGGACCATATTTTTTATGCCCAATATGCTCAGTATGATAATAGCCGGTTTTATGTGGATGTTCATATTTACCAGAGTACTGCCTTACATTGCCGAGCATACTTTGTTCAGGTTTCTTGACCAGTCGTGGATAGGCGATCCCAGGTATTCGTTTCTTGCGATTGTAATAGTGGCTCTCTGGGGCGGCGCTGGTTATCTTATGGTAATATATATCGCCGCACTTCAGGGTATACCCGGACAGTTGACCGAAGCCGCCGCCATTGACGGCGCCAATGCATTTCAGATATTCAGCCGTATAAAGCTTCCCATGATACTTCCGGCTGTTACCATAGGTCTTTTTGTAGCGCTTAATTCATCCTTTAAGGTTTTCGATGTGGTATTTGCACTTACGGGTGGGGGACCGGGACGGCAGACACAGGTCATAGCCCTGAATATTTTTGAGGAAGCTTTCAAAATGAATAACCGGTTTGGTTATGCCAGTGCAAAAGCTATGATACTGTTTTTTATAATATTTGTTATCACGCTGATCCAATTATGGGTGATGAAGAGGAGAGAGGTGGAGGCATGAAAAACGGGATTCCAGATACTGCCGGAAATAATAAGGAAGGCAGGATATTCACGGCTTTAATCCTGATTGTTCTCACCTGTGCTGCAGTATTGACATTGTTTCCGATTTTAATCAGTCTGCTCAATTCCTTCAAAACCCAGGGGGAAATGATGAGCAATATTCTGGCGCTGCCCGGAAAGCCGCAATTCAGCAATTATACCCAGGCTTTTGAAAAAACCAATTTTCCAATTAGTCTGAAGAACACAGCCATAGTAGTTGTCGTGGGTTTGTCAGGTATTATTATCTTTGCATCCATGGCGGGCTACAAACTGTGCCGTACCAAAAGCAAGCTGAGCGGTTTTTTGTTCGGGCTGTTTATAATGTCCATGCTGGTGCCGTTTCACTCAATTATGATAACGCTGACAAAGGTTGCCAAAGGTTTCAGGGTACAGGGGTCCGATGTAGGGCTTGGATTGATATACATAGGGCTTGGAGTTCCTATGGCAGTATTCCTCTATCACGGTTTTGTAAAATCAATTCCCCGTGAACTTGAGGAGGCGGCCGTAATAGATGGCTGCGGAGAATTCAAGCTGTTTTTCGCAATAATTTTTCCGCTTTTGCTGCCAATAACGTCTACCAATGCAATTTTAAATACGCTGTGGATGTGGAATGATTTCCTTCTGCCGCTGCTTATGATAACGGATTACAGGAAATACACCATACTGCTTTCAACCAACATGCTGTTCGGTGAATACGGCAACAATGACTGGTCGGCAATACTGGCCACATTGATAATGGCAATGCTTCCTGTAATACTGCTGTATTTGCTGCTTCAGAAATATATCGTGAACGGGATTGCCGAGGGAGCCATAAAATAACAGGAAATCAACATTACGGAGGGACGGTATTTGAATAATAAAACAGGATTTGTCAGAGCATGCGGAAAAAAACTGATAGACGGACAGGGACACGAGTTTCTGCTGCGAGGGGTGGGATTTGGAAACTGGTTGCTGCCGGAGGGCTATATGTGGTGCTTTCCGGAGGCAGGAGACCGCCCCCGGCGGATTGAGCACCTATTTGAGTATTTAATAGGCAAGGATGATTCCGCACTGTTTTGGGAGAGCTATTATGAAAATTATATTTCTGAAGCCGATATAAGGCAGATTGCCGCAGAAGGCTTCAATTCGGTGCGTATACCAATAAACTCCAGATTTTTGCTGAAGCGGAATACAAAAGCAGATATATTCAACAAGCGCCATCTT
>JAEWSZ010000148.1 GCA_023397905.1 Bacillota bacterium
GTATATGACACTCATAAACGGCTTAGGACGCAGGCTCACCTGGGCTATCCTCAATTTTCTGAAGCTCTTTACCACAGATGCGGCGGCGGCAAATTTGTTGAACCCATTGACGAATTTATCGCTGTCCAGCTCAGAGTTTACTATATAGCTAAAGGGGACTCCCATTCTCTGCAGTGCCTTGCTGCTTGCAAATAATCCGCATTGAGTATCTGTAGGCCTTGGCTGGTTAGGAACCGGTGCCTGGTCTCTTTCACCCCAGAGAAGCACAGGCACACCCATGGCCTTGCCAATCTTCCTCACCGCCTCTTCCGCCCCGAAATCACAATGAGGCATAAAAATTGCATCCGGCTTTTCTTCCAGCATTTTATCCGTAACCTTTTTCATACTTTCATAATCATCCCATAGAACACCGTTTTCAATCAGGCCGTCAATATTTACTAATTCCACCTCTTCAGGCTTTATCGCTTTAAGCTTTTTAAATATCCTTTCCTTCTGGGCTATGGCATTTTCAACACTTAAAAATTCTCTTTTTATAGGAACGACTCCAATTTTCACTTTACTTTGACTATTCATTTTTAATCCCCCATTCTTTATCTGCATCAGTTTACTTTACAGTGTTTTTATTTCTATATTTTCTCCGGCCACCATTCCCAATTTGTTGTTGCCTGCTTCGGGATGCAGGAGCAGCCATTTGTTTTTAGCTGCTAACATAGTTCCCTCCGCATCGTTTTCAGGCGTAAAGCTCAACTTATCGTTTGTACCTCTGGCAAGAATGATTCCGGTTATAAACTGTCCGTCGGTTTTTACTTGTAAAGGAGCCAAGTGAAGCGTATATGCATACAGCTCCAGAACAGTACCTGTCTCAACATAAAAAGCTTCAGTTTTTGAAGAATGGTAGACGGGCTTTCCATCACAGATTTCAATATCCTCCGTCCTGCCAAGCAGTAATACACACTCAGTTGCAGCTACAATTACCTCGCTTCCCTTGTGGTACTCCATGCCTTTCATTTTAGTGTTCCAGCCATAGCACCACCCTATCTCTATATCCATACCACCAAAAATATTATTTTTTACATATTCCTTAAAAGGGCTTTCGACTTCCATCTCACTAATAGAAGCCAGATAATGAGACAATCCCTTCTCTGCAGAAGCATTCCTTTTCAGATAACTCATAACAGGTTCAGCTTCAATGTCTTTGTATATCTTTCCATACTTACCGAACTTTTCATGGTTTAATGAATATATTGTCATGCCTCTATTTGATTCATTCAATCGTTCCAGTGTGTCCATTTGGAAAAAACCCCTCTCAATTTTTTTAAACTTTACACAACTTTATAATAGTCCGCGCAATGTAAAATTTAAATGCATTCAACCGTCTTGTTAATGGACGTAAGCGACGTTATACTCACCGGACTTATAAAATATCGTTCCTGTCCATCTAACAGAACGCATATATCCATTTATAAGTCTTAATTACTTCAACTATAATAATTATGAGGCGATGCTAAAAAATATATTTTAAGGGAGGTGATCCGAATTGACACAAAATTATGGGGAAGCTTGCTGCAACAGTCCGGGAGATGTTAACGGTATTATATTTGGTATACAGCACTTTGCTATTCATGACGGTCCGGGAATCCGCTCTACGGTTTTCTTAAAAGGCTGTCCGCTTGACTGTATGTGGTGTCATAATCCCGAAGGCATTGACCGCCGTCCCGTACTTGCTTTTTTCGTTAATAGATGCATAGGCTGCGGCAATTGCTTTAGAATTTGTCCTGATGTCCATAAAATGGTTGACGGAAAACACATCATAGACCGTGATATGTGCAATGCATGCGGTAAATGTGTAAAAGAATGCTATGGTAAGGCGTTGGAAATAGTCGGCAAGGAAATTTCTGCAAAAGAAGTTATTCAGGACCTGTTGCGTGACAGAATATATTATGAAAACAGCAACGGCGGAATAACGCTGTCTGGAGGAGAGCCACTGACGCAGTTCCAGTTCACATATTCATTATTGAAGCTGGCAAAGGCAGAAGGTCTGCATTGTGCTCTTGAGACCAACGGTTTTAATAATTATGATCTTTATGAGCAGCTATTGCCTATGGTTGACCTTTTTCTTTATGATTATAAGGAAAGCAGCCCCGAAAAGCATAAAGAGTACACTGGTGTGGAAAATAAAATTATTCTGGAAAACCTGCGTAAGCTTAATACTGCCGGTGCCCGGATAATACTCAGGTGTCCCATTATACCCGGCCTTAATGACCGGGAAGATCATTTTGCCGCCATTGCACACCTTACAAAAGAGCTTGAAAGTCTTGACGGAGCCGAGCTTTTATTCTACCATAAACTTGGAGTTTCCAAAGCTGAGCGTATGGGTCTTGCACCCCAAAAGCAGTATGAGCAGCCGGATTCCCATACAAAAGAACAGTGGAAAAATCTTGTCCTCCAGTATGGCGGAAGGCTTATTAATTCATAAATAAAGTATGATAATTTATATATAGAGAGGGATAGTATGGATAATGCGTTAATCATTGCTTATGATATAGGGACAAGCGGTACAAAAACTTCGATCGTAAGTACAGATGGGACAGTTTTGTACTCTGCCACAACTGCACATAAGACCTTTTTCCCTCAATCGGCTTGGGCGGAACAGGAACCTGAGGATTGGTGGGACGGCGTTTGCAGCAATACCAATATGCTAATAGAAAAGCATCCGGAAATACGAAAACAAATTGCAGTAATAGGGGTAAGCGGTCATATGCTTGGATGCCTGCCGGTTGACTCCGGGGGAAATGCTTTGTGCCGGTCTGTGATTCATTCCGATACCCGCGCTTCAGAGCAATTTGATATAATAAACCGGCAAATCGGTGTAGAAAAAATATACCGTGTCACAGGCAATATACTTGATCCGCATTCCAGCCTGTGTAAAATTTTATGGATTAAGAAAAATAGGCCGGAAGTATATAGACAAGCGGCCCGCTTTTTACAGGCAAAGGATTTTTTAGTCTCACGCCTTACAGGCAATATTGATACAACAGATTTTTCGGATGCCTCCCATGCCCAACTTATAGATATTCACAAAAAAGATTATGATCGTTCCATTTTTGAGGAATTGGGGCTTGACAGTGCAAAATTTCCGGCACTGCACCGTGGAACTGATGTGGTGGGCAATTTAAACAGCAAAAGCGCCTTGGCTCTGAATCTTCCTGAAGGTATACCCGTAATTGCCGGAGGGGGCGATGGAGCCTGTGCCAATGTAGGGGCCGGAGTAGTCAAGCCCGGTGATATTTATTGCTGCTTGGGTACTACCGCATGGATTGCCTACAATTCCGTTTTTCCGATTATCGACTCTTCCAGAAGAATTTTTAATATTATGTCTGTTGACGGCGAAACCTGCGGAGTATTCGGGACCATGCAGTCAGCAGGCAGATCCATGCAGTGGGCAATGGATTTGTTAAACGAAAAGAATGTAAAAGAATTTGACAAAGCGGTTGCTTCCATAAATGCAGGAAGCGGCGGCCTTGTATTTCTTCCCTATCTGGAAGGAGAACGTTCCCCTATTTTTGATACCAATGCCAGAGGAGTATTCTTTGGGATCGCACCTATGCATGATAAAAGATATTTTATGCGCGCCGTCCTTGAAGGTGTGGCAATGGCATTAAGGAGTATTCTTGAGGTATTTCGTGAAACATCTGCTTTACCCAGTATGCGTATCATCGGAGGAGGGGCAAAGTCAGATATATGGCTGAAAATCATAGCTGATGCCTGTGATATTATATTGCAGACTACAACAGTACCCGCAAGCGATGCCACATCTCTTGGCGTAGCAGTTGCGGCAGGTGTGGGAGTCGGGTTATTTCCGAGCATAGAGGAAGGCACAAAACAGATATGTATAAAAGAAGAACGCTTTCCCGAAAAACTTCTGACGGATGAATATAACAAAGTATACAGAATATATACCAGCCTGTATACTCAATTGAAACCAGTCTATGAAGCCATGTCAGACATGAACAATCAATGATAAATAATCCATCTATAAAAATAAAGCTTCTGATGTTTAGGAGGAACATCAGAAGCTTTTAATAAGCTAATTTATATTTCTATAGCTGGGCTATAAAAACTCAGTCGGACATTTTCCGGTATACTTTTTGAACACCCTGGAAAAATAGTAAGGATCATCAAACCCTGAGAGTCTGGAAATTTCCTTGACTTTTAATGTTTTACTCTTCAAAAGCTGCTTTGAATATTCAAGACGAAGATATTCAAGATATTCAGTAGGGGTTTTTGCTGTTTCCTTTTTAAAAATACGCCTGAAATGGTCGGAGGTAAATGGAATTTGTTTTAACGCATCGCTAAATTGAAAACCGGTATTTGACAGGTTGGAGGTCAAAACATTTATAAACCACTCGACATAACAATTGCGGTTGCTCTTCTTTTGCCATGATATTATATATTGGTAAAGTACATTCAACAGAGCTTCGCTTATATTGATGTAATTATTACTCTTAAAATAAAATTCTTTATAAAGCTGGACAAGAATCTTATAAAAATCATTTGCAGGCGTATCTTCAAACAGCATCGGCTCTAATTTCGTAAAATTGCAATAAGAAAACATGAGATACATATTGGAGTATCCATTTGCGGAATACTCAGAGTGAACTATATTCGGCGGTTGCAGGATTATGTCATGGGGTTTGAAATGGTAATCCTTTCCCCCTATCTTCAATGTGCCCATACCGGAGGTATAGTAAATAAGCTCCCAGTTAGAATGTCTGTGAGGACCAAGATTAAATATATTTGCCGATGATTTTCCTATAACAACCAGATTTTTCATTAGCCTCATCTTCCATCTTCTTATTTTATAAACTATAGCAATGCCGGATGATCCGGGAACTCAAAATACTTCTCATTCTTCTACATCTATAATATAGGGGATGCTTCTCTACCTCATTGAGAAAAATCCCCTATATTACGATTTTTAATACTCAAAGAGTATTTAGCTATATAATTTTTGTCTTACTTTGCTGCTCCGAATTTTATCCATGCCTTCTGTATTTCGTCAATGGCCTGATCTTTGGTCTTACTTTTAGCGATATATGCTTGAGTAGTCTCTCCAAATTTCTGATGGAAAGCATCCAGGGAGAAGTCCTCAGGGTTACCGACAACCGGCAGTGTTTTCGACAGTTCCTGGAAAGACTTAGGTAACTGCATATCCGGAATCGGAGCGTCTTTTATGGGAGGATTCACTTTAGCCACTTTTCCGAACCAGGCCTTGCCATAGTCGGAAGTATACAGCCAATTATACAACTTCTTTGTTTCTGCGAGCACAGGCGAATCCTTGTACAGCCGTACACATTGCGCCCCTCCTGCACAAAGGTTTGTATCCTTTTCATCATCCGAGATGGGATATCCCAGAAAACCCAGTTGAATATCAGGATTGAGTTTAATTATACCGGCTTCTGAGGCTGTGGATGTTCCGGTAATCATTGCAACCTTTCCGGTGCCTATGGCACTGACCATGCCGTTAAAATCAATCTCTAAAGGCTTGGGCAAACCATATTTCACGGTGAGGTCAATAAAATCAAAGTATTTTTCAAGCAACGGATGATCCTTGAAGGTTGTAGTCCCTGCGATAAAGTCGCCAACCAGCTTTGCCGGATCTCCCTTGCCTTCAGCTCCTAAGAAGTGCTCAAATATATGTTTCTCTACCCACCACTCCTTATACGCATTTCCAAAAGGAGTAATACCCTTTGCCTGCAATTTCTTACAAGCCTCTTCCAATTGGGCCACAGTCATTGGTAATTCAGTAATTCCGGCGTCTGCAAACAACTTTTTGTTGTAAACGATTCCGTTATAATCTATTTTATAAGGGAAGCCTAAAACTTTTCCGTTATACGTCACGCTTTTCCGTACATCATCGGTCATAGCAGCCGCAAGCGGTTCATTCGTGAGGTCGGCAGTATATTCTTCATATGCCTTCAATTCCCCGCCGACAGTTGTACAGAATACGTCAGGAATGTCTCCAGAAGCAATTTTTGACTTTAAAATTGTAGGATAATCTGCCTGCATAATTTCTATATCGATTTTTACGTTTGGATTCTCTTTTTCGTATTCATCAATATAAGCATGGTATGCATCAATGATCTCGGGCTGGTTCTGAAAAATCTTAATGTTAACCGGCTTTGCTTCCTGTGTCGCTGTTGACGCCGTACTACCACTGGCACCATCACTATCACTCTTTGAGGCACTTCCGCCGCAACCATAGAGGACACTGGACATAATAACAGCACATACTACCAGACATAGAATTTTTTTTACCATTTTTCTTCCTCCTTGTAAAATATAATTTATCTCCCGACATCATTCATTTTAATAGTATTTGCTCTTGAATAAAATATAATTAAGTTGACTGTTAAGGGTAAAAAAGTGTATTGTTCTCGGGTCTTTGACACTTGCGCAACATAAAAATGAGCTTTCTAAAAGGACAGGAGTGCGAAATCCCGAAAAATCTCTTACGCCGGGACTTTTCGGGATTTTTATATAGTATTTACTCTTGATTAGAATATAATTAAATTGACTGCTAAGGGTAAAAAAGTGTATTGTTCTCTACTGGTTTTGACATTGATCTATAGTCTGTAGGAGACACTCCGTAATACTTCTTAAAAGCCTTGCTAAAATAGTTGTGTTCGCTGTAGCCTAATATCTGAGACACATTTTGAATTTTTACACTGTCGTCGTTTAAAAGCTCTTTTGCCTTCTCCATTCTGACTTTCTGGACATATTCATATATTCCGAATCCGAACTCATGCTTGAACAGTTTCATGAGATATTCCCTGCTCAAATAGAATTTGTCTGTAAAGGTGGATATTTTTATTTCCTTGAAATAATTCTTATCAATGTAGTTTTTGATTTCATAAACATCAAGCCCTTCTTTCAACGTTGCAAACTGTCTTATTTTACTGCAGAAGTAATCCATAATGGAATACAGCCTATTTTCAAAATCTTCAAGATTGGAAAAATCAAAAAATGCTCCGCGGGCTTTAATACTATTTTCATACACTTCCAAAATCTCACTCTGCGGTACTCCGGATTCAAGTAAAATGTCATGCATTGTAAAAATAAATTCTTTCAGTGTTTTGTCCCCATCCATAAGGCTGAAATAACCTGATTTCCGGATCTCATGCAAATAGTCACCGATAATGCTTCTGATATAATTCAGGGTTCCATTCTCAATGGAATTCCTTATTAAGGGAAGCCAATTCGATATGAAATGATGCTCACCGATCCTATTGCTCACCGAATCCGAACAGACGATGTCTTTTATTTCCGCCAGATTCATGCTGTTTAGAATCATTTCTGCGGATTTATAGGAATCACAGAGCATGACCGCCTCGGAACAGGTCCCTCCGATTCCCGCTGCTGCCGTGATCCCATATAGTTCTTTAAGCTTGAAAATCCACCTCTGTACAACATCTCCGGATATGCCTTTAGAAAGGTTCTGATTGATATCATCATAAGTAATAATCATGATGAGCTCCCTCTCCACTCTGGAGTTTTTGAAGCCGAAGCATTCAAAGCCGCTTCCGGATATTTCATTAATTATGTTCGACATCGCAAAGAAAAGCAAATCCGTATCATTATTAAACTGCCTGCTGCTTACCTCCTCCAGATTCATTATTCTGAGGATGACAGCCACAAAGTTCTTGCTCTTATCCTCAGCGCCTATTATCCTCAGATATGTCCTATCCATTTGCTTGTTGAAGTTCCCTTCAATCATGGAAAGAAAGACCTTTTCCTTTAAAATCGGCAAAGACATATTCAATGTTATGTTCTTGCTGATCATGGCACTTTGTTTTTCTCTTCTTTCCTTTATACCATCCACAGCCTTTGCTAATGCGTTGTTCAATTCTTCCCTGTTCACGGGCTTTAAAAGGTAGTCAACCACATTTGATTTTATTGCCTGTCTGGTAAATTCAAAATCATAGTAGCCGCTTATTACAATTTTGGATATCTCGGGATATTCTCTTTCAACTTCCTGCAGAAACTCAATACCGTTCATTTCAGGCATTCTCATATCTACAAAGATAATATCCGGTTTCTGATCATACACCAGACCGATTCCACTCTTTCCGTCCTCAGTCTCAATAATACTTCCGATCCCCAGTTTATCCCATTCCCCCAGTATTTTAATCGCATCTCTGACAGGCTTTTCATCATCTACAATCAAGACTTTGAACATAATCATTTCAACCTCCCCGTGGTATGATAATACTTATTTCAGTTCCTGCTTCATCTGTTTTTATAATTATTCTTGTCTCATCTCCAAAGATGATTTTCAATCTGGCATTCAGGTTTTTCAGCCCGATACAGTTATTGCCCGGTTGTTTCCAATCATCCTCAAATGACTGCACTATACTTTCAAGTCTGTCCTGACTGATCCCCGGCCCGTTATCCTTTACGGTAATCACAGCTTTCGAATCCTCCAGATAGGCTCTAATGACTATTGTGATGCCGATTGATGTTTGTTCAAGCGCATGCTTAATTGAATTTTCAACTAAAGCTTGTATGGATAGCTTCGGTATTTCAAACTCCGAAGCAAGATCCTCTATGTAATATACTACCTTGAGCCGATTTTCAAACCTTGCCTTTTGAAGCACCAGATAATTCTCCACATGCTTGATCTCATCCTTAAGCTTAACAATGTCCGCTCCACTGATACAGTACCTGAAGGTTAATGCAAGGGCATCCACCATGTTGCTTATATCAGTCACACCATTTTTCAGAGCCTTTGTGGCTATAGCTTGAAGTGCATTATAGAGAAAGTGTGGATTAATTTCAGCCTCCAACGCTTTTAGGATCGCACTTTTCTCAGCTAATTTCATTTTATATCTCTCATTGATCAGGTCATTCATCTTTTTTACCATCAGATTGAACTGCTTTGAAAGCTGGGATATCTCATCTCTCCCACTTACTTCAACTACTGCATCAAAATAACCCTCGCTGAATCTGTCCATCTTTTGAGACAGCCTTTTCAAGGGTTTGGTGACAGCATTTGAAATGAAGAATATAACCAGTACAGATAATATTATCATTAAAATACAGCCTATTAAATAACTCAAATTTCTGCTTGTTTGTGCTGCTTTATATATTTCCTCGTATGGAATAAATTTAATAAGCTTCCAGTTATTCAGCTCTGAAATATTGTATATAGCCTGATATTGATTCATTCTGTCCGACCCGATGAATAAATGCCTGTCTCCTGTTTTTGTGATATTGTTTATCAAGTCTGATTCTTTTAATGTGTTAAAGAATTTCTCATCATCCACATAAAAAGGGACATTGTTTGAATCCAACAACAACAGATGCCCCCCTTTGATTTGAGGAACATCTTTCAGAATTTCATCCCTTGTGGAGGAATTATAAAAAAACGAAATAATTGCCAGAGGCTTTCTAGTGGTAATATTGATCAGAGCCCGATGATAGCCCATATAACAATTTTTTTCATCAATCGGATATCCTGTGTCACCCGGTGGCAGAAACGATTGTATAGTCCTGTTTTCTTTACTTTCCATTACTTTTTTAAACCACGCCTGCTTTGGAATTTCCTCATCACTGACACTCCTGACCTGTTTATAGGAATCCTCATTCTGTATATAATAGTACTTCTTTTGCTCGATTAAATACAAAAATATGCCTTCAATATCTTTTCTTGAGTAAAAAAGCTCCCTCATGTAATCTTCCAGATAGGACCTTTCCGAATAATCCTTAGTTTCATTGAGCAATGCGCTTATGATGGCTCCATACCTTAATTGCGGCAATGAAAACTGATCAATCTCCGAAAGGTAGCTCTCAAAATTCATATTTACAAGTCTTAAAATATTAGTGTTATTGGTTATACTGCCTTGGATCGACTCATTCTCAATAATTTTATATGATATCAATGTTAAGGATACGACTATGAGAATAATAATGGATATAAAAAGTAATACAAGTTTGCTGACCAGCCTGTCAGCACATTTACTGTACATTTTCAGAATTAATTCATATGCCCTGCAAAACATTTTTCTCATAGTCGCACCTCAATTCCGTACCCTTTAATACTTTTTAGCCTGTAATAATAAGATGCTCACACGATTAAATATTTACACACACTTCTTATGTACCTGTTCATCATGGGAACAAAAGCTGCTTGACCCAATTTGCATGCCTTTGCGATATGAAAAACGACTGAGTGTTATTGAATTAATTATACTTGAAAATTCAATGTGTGTAAATTTATTTATAACGTTGTGTTTATGTTAACCTATTCCTAAAGTTAAAAGTATCTATGCACGTAAAGAGTTGAAAGACTTCTTGGAAGTGTTCTTTCAACTCTTTATCAAATAACTCTTTCAGTGCGTTAAATATTTTTAGCTTTACACTTAATTATCCATAAGCAAAAATCAATTTTCTTATCAGCCCTTTACCGCTCCGGCGACTACCCCTTTCACGATATACTTCTGCATGAAAATGAAGAACAGTATCGACGGCAGGACCGCCATCACCATTGCAGTCATCGCATACTGCCAATCGGTAATATATTCCCCTATAAATGTGTATATAGCCAGAGTCAATGTTTTTGTCGTCTTGGATCCATTTACCATGATTAATGGAAGAAGAAAATCATTCCATATTCGCATGGCGTCTATAACAATGAGCGTACTTGTTATGGATTTCAAAAGCGGAAATATGATCTCAAAAAACATTCTGATTGACGAGGCCCCATCTACCAGGGCACTTTCGTCAACTTCTCTGGGTATGGTCTTAATAAATCCATGATATAAGAACACTGCAAAGGGAGCGAAAAAGCCCCAGTACTGTATGCCCAAGCCCCATACACTGTCCGAAACATGAAGGGATTTAGCAAGCTTCAAAACAGTGATCATAATTGTCTGAAACGGAATTAACATAGGAACTATGCAAAACAGATATATTATCCAACTGTATCTTGTCCTCGTTCTTGAAAGTTTATATGCGGCTACCGATGAAAACAAAACTATACCCACAAGCCCAACCACAGTAACAATAAGATTATTGAGGAATAACCTTGGATAATTAATATACTGCCATACATACGAATAATTCTCAAAGGCTAAACGTTTCGGCAAGGCGATAACGTCGCTCATTACTTCCGAAAAAGATTTTAAGGAATTGTAAAAAACCAGCAAAATCGGATATAAAAATACAAGTGCGGCTAAAACCATTACTATTTCTAATATTATAATACCACTTTTTTTGGCTTTCACTAGATCTCTACCTCCTTACCTTTAAAAAACTTAAGCTGAATAACCGTTATGATCAGAACAGCTACGAAAAGTATAAGTGCTTTTGCTGTACCATATCCGTACATGTTATTTTGGAAAGCTTCCCTGTAAATATCCAGAGTGACACTTATGGTGGACCCTCCAGGTCCTCCGGCCGTTAAAGAAATGATCTCATCAAACACTTTAATCGAACTGGTCAGCGCTAAGAAAACGCAGATTGTAACAGAAGGCGCAAGCATAGGCAGCATTACCCCAAAAAACTTTTTAACCGGACCAGCCCCGTCAACAGTAGCTGCTTCCAGTATATCATGGGGCACAGATTGCAGCCCGGCAATATAAATTACAATGTAAAAGCCGACAGAGTGCCATATTGAAACAAATAAAACAGAAATAAAAGCCAGGTTCGCCTCTCCCAGCCAGCTTATCCTGAAAACACCCAACCCGGTAATATTGTCTAAAGAATTAAAACCCTGTACAAATATGAACTTCCATATAAATCCTACAATAACCAGACTTAAAATATAGGGGAGAAAAAATATCGCCCTCAATACATTTGCGCTTTTCATTTTCTGATCCAGAATTATTGCTAAAAAAAGAGCAATTACATTGACAATTATAATGTATAGAACAGCATATTTGATGGTAAAGATCGATGCATCTCTGAAGCTATTGTCTCCCATGAAAATCTGCTTGAAATTTTCCAGACCTATAAAAATAGGATCTTTACTAACTCCGTTCCATTCAGTCATAGAATAAAACATACTCATACCGAAAGGAATATAAAACGCTAACGAGACAAGCACGAGAACAGGTAACACAAATAAAGTAAATTCAATTCTGTCAAAAAATTTTTTCCCGATTCTGTTCACATTAAAACACCCCATTCATTAATTTTATCCAACAAATCCCATTTGGATACATCCACAGCAAGTATTAAAAATCAACTCCTTTATATAAAGTCAATTACTATGGGCTGAAAGGCGAAGGCTTTCAACCGTAATTGACTTTGGTAAGTCATGTACATCTATAAATTACTAAGATAGTGTTATTATAAGATAATTGCATCCTGAAAAAAATGCATATAAGTAAACAGTTAAAGGTAATAAAGTGTATTATGCTTCTAAAGAGGTAACCAGCTTTAGACCCGGAAGTATCCGTGCTGATGGAGAAGTCGCAGAAAAAGAGAGCTGAAGCATTGATTCTGCTCTCATCCGGAAAGAAGACGCTTTGATGGTTTTTATGGGGTCTGCACAAAAAACTTCTTGGTGGATATATTTGAAAAGTTTTTTGTTATTTTTTAATTATTTCTACTGAAAAATATTGTTGTTTAGAATATAATAATTATGTGATATAAAAAATTGGTCAAGACCTAAAAGACCACCTGAATACACTGATATGGAGATTTTTATGAATGCTAATGACATACAGATCGGCACCAAGCTGGAAATTGAAGTACCAGAATACAACAAGAATGAAGACTATGGAGTTTCAAGTTACATAAGCCAGCTGCTTGATTTCGTTGACGACAAAACCATAAGCGTTGCCGCCCCCATGAGCGAAGGCAGATTCAAGTATCTTTCAAAGGGTTCAAATGTACTGCTGTATTTTCTTAACGGAAGACAGGAACTGTTATTTTTTAAAGGCGTAATACTGAATTACAGGAAAAACGATCCGCTGGACGCATTTGATATCTCAATTGAGGGCGAAGCCACTAAAATCCAGAGGAGACGTTTCTACAGGCTTGCCGCCACCCTGGACTGCCAGTACAAGGTCCTTGAAGAAGCGCCGGTCGTTGCGGACAATTATAAGTTCCCCAATATTGATAAATCAGCCTTTAAGACCTGCTATACAAAAAACATAAGCGGCAGCGGCTTCTGCCTCATTCTGGACGAGGCTCTTGAAACCGGAACAGTAATAGACATCGCCATAGATCTGGAGAGTAAAACGCCGCTCAGGGTCCTGGCACAGGCAATCAGATCAATCAATACAGGCAGAAAAAAATATGAGGTCGGAATGCATTATATTAAAATAACTTCCCGTGATTCCGATACTCTGACTAAATTCATATTCGAAAAACAGAGGCTCATGCTGAAAAATTCAAAACTCGCAAAGCAAAAATAGTCTATCTGGGTTTCTTAAACTGCACCGCTCTGCCCACGGAAGTTATTCCATGCCGTGTTCGTATGGAATCTATTGTTTTTTCAAGCTTCTCCTCTTTGCCGGAGGAATCGTCCCCATTGTCTTCCTCAAACAATGACAGCTGCCTTGTCTGATTTTTCCGGTCAAAGCCGCTGATACTCACACCTATCAGGCGCACCGGCCTGAAGCTGTTCCAGTTTTTCTTCAATAGGGCAAATCCCCTTTCGAATATTTCCCTGGTCAGGTATGTGGGTTCCATGCTTATCTGCCTTGTTATACTCTGAAAATCGGAATATTTGATCGTTATCTGGATGGTATGTGCTTTTTTATCGTGCATTCTGGCGTCAAAGCCCACTTCTTCACACATTTCAAGAAACTGGTCCCTGACTTCCTCAACGCCGACCGCATCCCTGGAAAGAGTTATGGACCTGCCTATTGATTTCATTTCTCCGGAAATATGAGGTGTTACAGCCGAATTGTCAATGCCGTTTGCAAGACCCTGCAGCTCTATCC
>JAEWSZ010000168.1 GCA_023397905.1 Bacillota bacterium
GTGTGAATACTGACCAGATGCTCTATTTTTCCCGCCGTCAGTCCGGTCTCCTCCATCAGCTCCCTCTCTGCACAAGCCTTTGGATCCTCACCTGCGGAGTCCAGTTTCCCCGCCGGCAATTCCAGAGTCGTTAAATCAAGCGGTTTTCTGAACTGCCTGACCATATACAATTCGCCCTTTTCATTTATAGGAACTATCACAGAGGCCCCCGGATGCAAAACAAGATCCCTGGTTGCTTCCTTTCCGTTTGGAAGGGTCACTGTCAGATTTTTTACTTCAATTATGTTTCCTTTATATATTTCTCTCGTACTTATTGTTTTTTCTGTGTAATCCATAAATAATTCAACCTCCATAAGCCATAAATAATTGCAGCTATCCCTCTCTGTTTTTCTTTATTTCGTCTGTTGCAAGCTTGTCACAGCGGTTATTAAACTCATTATCTGCATGTCCCTTTACCTTTATCCATGTAATTGAATGATAATCAGACAATTTGATCAGCTCCTTCCAGAGCTCAACATTCTTTACTTCCTCATTTTTATTGCGTTTCCATCCGCTTTTTATCCATTTGTCAATCCATCCCTGGGAGAAGGCATTTATCAGATAGGCGCTGTCGCTGTATAAATTTACCCGGCAGGGCTCCTTCAGTTTTTTTAAGGCCTCCAGGGCGGCTGTGAGCTCCATTTTATTATTTGTAGTGCTCTTTTCATACCCGGACATTTCCACCTTGTGCTCTCCGTACATGAGCACCGCTCCCCAGCCTCCTTCGCCCGGATTTCCCGAGCATGCTCCGTCAGTGTATATTTCCACCTGCTTCATGTAAAAACTTCCTCCGCTAAAAACATTTTCTAATACCTGCTGCAATATTATTATAACGTATTACGGGCAATTGCCAAATAGCAATTTCGTAATAAAAAAAAGCTGCTGCAAAGTCAATATATATGAAATCTTAATTATAACCAGTGGTCTGCAATCAATGTGCCGCACAAGGTACACCGCACATCAATAGTTTGCCTTAGTTCAGTGTTTGAATCAGCTGTAATTGCTCGGCTATTGAGGCACTCTATACCTTTTACGTGGTTCACTTTGGCGTAAGCTGCACTTGAAGGCTTGTACAGATCAAGTTTTTCATATATATTGAATTTAATTTATTTTGCAACAGCTGCTCTATTTATTGCGCAGGTCGATTACTCTTTTGGCCTTGCCGGTAGAACGTTCTATTGATTTGGGCTCTACCAGCCTGACCTTGGCATCTATCTGAAGCACCACCTTCAATTCGTGGCGGATCTTTTTCTCCAGCTTTTCCAGCTCGCTGAATTTCTCCAGAAGTTTTCCGTCAATAAGCTCAACCTGAACCTCTATGTCATCCATATAACCCTTTTTGGTCACGATGATCTGATAATGCGGCCCAATGCCTTCCATACCTATGAGCACACTTTCGATCTGGGATGGAAACACATTTACGCCTCTGATAATAAGCATATCATCTGTTCTTCCCAGGACCTTGTTCATTCTTGTGGTAGTCCTGCCGCATTGGCATCTGTCAGGTATCAAAAAGGTGATATCCTTTGTTCTGTAACGGAGCATGGGAATACCCTCCTTGGTGAGAGTCGTCAGCACAAGCTCTCCCTTTTCTCCGTACTCAAGCGTTTCCCCAGTTTCAGGGCTTATGATTTCCGGATAGAAGTGATCCTCATTTATATGCATGCCGCACTGGCAGTAACACTCTCCTGAGACTCCGGGCCCCTGTACTTCGCTCAGTCCATAATTTTCTGTGGCCTTTATTCCCCATCTTCTCTCGATCTCGGCCCGCATTTCAGGAGTATGCCCTTCCCCGCCGAACATGCCCAGCCTCAATTTCAATTTGCTCCTGTCAACGCCCATCTCATCGGCTGTTTCAGCCAGGTATAAGGCATAGGACGGAGTTCCCACCAGAATGGTGGTTCCAAAATCCTGCATCAGCATAAGCTGTCTTTCGGAATGCCCGCTGGAGGATGGTATTACGGTTATCCCCACCTTTTCAAGACCATAGTGAAGTCCGAAGCCACCTGTGAACAGGCCGTAGCCGAACACCACCTGCGCCACGTCCTCCTCCGCTCCTCCGGCCGCCACTACCAGCCTGGCAATATTCTCAGACCATATGTCCATATCGTTCTGCGTATAGCCTACGACAATGGGCTTGCCGGTAGTACCTGAAGAAGCGTGCAGCCTGACGATTTTTTTCAGCGGAACCGCAAACAACCCGTAAGGATAATTATCCCTCAAGTCGTTTTTCGTGGTAAAGGGTATTTTTTCAATGTCCTTCAGAGTTTTGATATGTTCGGGCTTTAAGCCTGTTTCATCAAACTTCCGCCTGTACATGGGAACATTTTCATAGGCTCTCTTTACCGCGGTTTTCAGCCTTTCCAGCTGCAGCTCCTTCATTGAATTTCTCGACATGCATTCCACTTCAGAATTCCAAATCATAACAGACCTCCGGTATTTGCCTTAAAAAATTTTTTTCTTCAGAATCCTCACTCCTGCATTCTGCCTTTAAGGTTTTATTCTGATTTCTGAATCCTGGCAGCTGAATTCTGATTTTACACTTTTCTCCTGTACTTCTATACTTCTATACTTCTAACTTCTGTACTCCTGCATTTCTAAATCCCCACTCCTGCCTTCAGCAGCACCAGAGCATACAGGGATGTTATCAATGTAAGTATCAGCGCAAACACAAGTGCAACCTTGATTACCTTGTTCTCTTCTCCCAGCTTGTCAATGGATGCAGCCGCATTTTGCAGCTTTGCCGGTGAAATAACACTGGCAAGTCCCCCTCCGAAAGCCAGGGCGGCGGTGACAATGATCAGTCCGTTCAGGCCCAGGTTCAACTTATTCGCGGTTTCCATGGTATAATTGGCAAACATTGCAATAGTCGATGCCTCGCTGCCTGTGACAAAGCCTCCGAAAAGCCCTATGAATCCGGTAATAAAACCGTAAGCGCCGCTGAAAGCATTGGCCGATGCTTCGGCCAGAACCCTTATCATGCTGTCGGCCTGGTATTTCATGGTCTCCATGCTCCAATTGGAATAATTCATTATCTCGCCGATCGCAAAGAATATTGCTGCCGAGAAAACAGGCCTTGGGGCTCTTTTCAGCCACACTCTGAAGGATTCCTTTACCTGAGCGGCTTTGGGCCTCATGATAAACATCGAGAGAATAACCGCAACCGCAATCCAAGTATAGGCGTTCCATAAGGCTCTGGTGCTTATCCCTTTTCCGTCCGCGGCCACACCGTTAATGGGCAGTGTGAGATTGTACAGAAAGTCATATACGGGCTTGGGCAGATTCAGCACAAGTATCAGCCCTATTAATATAACCCATGGGCTTAAGGCTTTCCACAGAGGATATTCCTTTTCATAGGCCTTTTCTTCCTCTGTGAGGATACTCCTGTCAATGACCTTTTTGCCTGTTGCCTTAAGGTATACGGCCATGGCGAATATTACGGCGATACCGCAGAGTACTCCGGTCAATGTGACCAGGTTGTCCACCTTGTTGGTCAGATATGAAACCGCCGCTATAACCGCCCCTGTGACTATGCACGGGAGAAAACCCTTTTTTATGCCCCTCCATTTATCTACTATAAATAACATGCAAAAGCCTATCAATGTGGAAACCACAGGTAAGAACATATAGAATATGCCTCCCGCCTGGGATGGAGTTATTTCATTTCCAGGGCCAAGAAACCTGTTGGCAAAATCCAGGAATGCTACCAGCGGAGCCCCCAGCAGAGAATATGTGCAGAGAGCGTCATATCCTATTGACGGAAGCGCTATGGCAACATATGTGGAATAGCCCATAGCCAGAAGGATGGGCGGCAGCAGTGAAACCGGTGTAGCCCCCACCGAAACCATCAAGGTGCCAAAGCCTATATTTATCATCATTATCTGTACTGATTTATTATGACTTGCAACTGTCTTTATTAAAATGATAATTCTTTTCAGCGCTCCGGTCTTTTCCATATACGCCATCATAAAAAGCGAAGTCAGCACTATCAACGAAACTGGAAAAGATCTGATAACCCCTGAAACAGTCGATCTGAAAATTACTTCAAAAGATGTGTTGAAAAACAGAAAAGCAACAGCCGCCACACAAACCCAGCCTATGACGCCGCTGATATCCGCCGGCTTTTTAAAAATCACCAGCATACAGACTATTACCGCAATAGGTAATAGAGTCAATAAAATTGTCCCTGCCATTCTAACCGTCCTCCAATAAATATTTAAAAATTAAAACTGCCCGTTCTACCCTGCTTCTCTGGTGTTCTGCCATATTTCTATTTATATAATATTTCTATCATATCTCTATTTACATATCCATATTTAATTTTCATACTATTTTCCGCACTTCTTCAAAATGCACATCCAATTTCAAAACCGGATGTGCACAAATTCCCACTGATGATATTCTATTACAAAGCCGTACAAAAATAAAGTGCAATTTAATTATTTAAACCGCACTTTGTCTTATCAGTTATTTGAGGCTTCCAGTCCGTACAGGCTTGAAAGGAGCTTATAGTATGTATAGGTTTCATCAGCATATCTGTTTTTTGTCTTTACAGGTCCTATATTTATTTTTATTATTGACTGGTTGTACTCCTCCAGCACCTTATGCAGCTGTTCTTCATTCAGCCCGTTCAAATCAACTTTTGGGTTTTCGGTTATGGTTATGGCCCTCGCCCTGAGCTGAACAGCACAGAAATAAACTGCCTTTGTGGGATCCTGGAGCATATCCCTTATTTCATCATCCGAATAATCGGCTATCAGGGAATCCTTTCCATGAACGATCTGTTCATTAGTCCTGGCATTCTCGATTCCGATCTGGCAGATACCTATTGACTTTCCGCCTATTACAGGAAGCCCGTCCAGCAAATCCTCCTGTCCAAGAAACATCATCTCCCTGAACAAAACCGCCGACAACAGAGGTTTTGGCACCTTCTGCGCTTCCGACACCCTATTGATCACATCATCCAATTCCTTTAAAGCAGCCATGGTATAATCATAGTTAAATATGTAATAAGGGCCGAATCTTCTGTTCCGGTATGAATCTTTATTAACCTGTTCTTTCAATTCTTCCGATATATTGCGTACATTCTGATACTGAGCTACAACCGATGCAAAACTGTTTCCCGAGTTGTTTGGGTTTGTAAACTGGTCCTGAAGATACAGGTAGTTCTCCTGATAGCCGGTATTGCCTGTCAATCCTGCCGCTCCCGGGTTTACAAACTGAAAATTCATATTCCCCATATTATTGTATGAACTGCCGGCATAGCGGTCATCCATACTGCTGTGCTCACCGTATATGTATTTCATTTCTTTTTCTTTTACAAAATCTATTTTCGTGTTTATGTATCCGGATATATTAAAAAAATTATTTGCAGAGTAAAGCAGTATTGTACATAGCAAAATTGCAATTAAAGAAAAAAATCTTTTTTTCTTTAATCTTATGAGTTCCATATAAATAATCCTCCATTGCAGTTTTTACCTACTTTGCACCCCTATCAGTTATACAGATTCTGAATGGAAATGTCAATTATCCTAAACTTCCAAAATCTTTAAAATACTTTAACTGCTAAGAATTATACTCCAATACTTCATGTTTTGTATGAAATGGTATGAATTCCTTTTATCTGGTCGATATTTCTATAATCTTACGGAAACCGGCTTTAAAACCCTATAAATATAGACAAAAAGCAATGGGCATGCCCATTGCTTTTTGTCTATATTTAATAATTTTTTGCAGCATATATAATGAAAACTTTCATGACCAGGTTTATTTTAATGCTTCCACTATTGATTTTTCTATCAGCTTCAGCTTGGCCGATACTTCGTCAATTTCAACGTCGGACCTCTCCTGTTTCAGATCGCCTCTGAGTATCTCCGACAGTTCATCGAACTCTTCCCGCAAGGTTTCCAGCAGCTCAACAACCTCAAGGCTTCTGAATTTCCTCTGGATATCCGCATTGGGAGCATTTTCATAAATATTTGCCCCAGTTACCACATAGCTGTCTCCCCTCGCGGGAATTACGCATTGCAGTCCGAATTTCTCCGAAACAGTCCCGGCAAACTCAGTCATTATTTCCTGTTCCCCATGGACAATAAACACCTTTTTGGGCTTTTTAGCAAAACTATTTATCCATGCCAGAAGCCCGTCTCTGTCCGCATGCCCTGAAAATCCGTCAATTGATTCAATTCTGGCATTGACGGATATCTCCTCCCCAAAGAGCTTGACTTTTGGGGCTCCGTCCAGGATCTTCCGGCCCAGAGTGCCTTCTGCCTGATATCCCACAAACAGAATGGTCGATTCCTTCCTCCACAGATTGTGCTTAAGATGGTGTTTTATTCTGCCCGCATCGCACATGCCGCTTGCGGAAATGATAATGGTGCTCTCAGTTCTTTCATTGAGCTTCTTGGATTCATCCGAGGACTGTGTGAATTTAAGCATTGGGAAATCCAGCGGATTGTCGCCGTTTGCTATATATTCTTTCGCCTCATCGTCAAAGCAGTCCAGGTTTTCCCTGAAAATCTGCGTTGCGGAGGTGGCAAGAGGACTGTCTACATAAACGGGAATATTCAGTATTTTGTTTACCTTTTCCCCGAAAACGTCCATATACTTGTTCAAGTCGTATATTATCTCCTGGGTCCTGCCGACCGCAAAGGAAGGGATTACGACATTGCCTCCTTGGGCTATGGTTTCAGATATTATATTGATAAACCTTTCAACCTTTTCGGCGCCTTTTTTCAAGGTATGAAGCCTGTTTCCGTATGTGGACTCTATTATGAGATAATCTGCTTCCGAAATCACGGTGGGGTCACGCAGAATCGGCATTCCCTTATTTCCAAGGTCTCCGCTGAAAACAAGCTTTGTGTCCTGATTGTTCTCGGTCACCCATATTTCCAGTATTGCAGAGCCCAGAATATGTCCGGCGTCGCTGAATCTCACCCTTATATCCTTATTGACGGCAATAACCTCACCATATGCCACCCCTTTAAAAAGGCCAAGGCAGTCTGTGGCTTCCTTTACTGTGTATAAAGGCTTGACAGGCGCTTTTCCCGCCCTCTGTCTTTTTCTGTTGAGCCACTCGTTTTCTATTTCCTGTATGTGTCCGCTGTCCGGCAGCATTATGCCGCAGAGCTGCATGGTGGCCTTCGTTGCATAAATATTGCCTTTAAACCCGTCCATATAAAGCTTTGGCAGCCTTCCGCTGTGGTCGATATGCGCATGGGTCAGAAGTACAAAATCAAGCGTTCCCGGATTAAAAGGAAACGACTCGGAATTCAATATGACCTCATTTGCCCTTCCTTGAAACATACCGCAGTCCACAAGGAATTTTGTCTCTCTGGTTTCCACCAAATAACAGGAACCGGTCACCGTTTTCGCCGCTCCCAGAAAAGTAATATTCATAACAACGCCCCCTTAATAATTTATAAGTTCATTACTGTCTATACTGTCTGCTTTGTGCACCTGCTTTTTGGATAATTGGTATGTATAAACACATCTAAGTGTGATAACTGCTATAACCACCGCTCCTCCCATCAGTGAATAGATACCCGGCATCTCGTGCAGCACCAGAGCCACCCATACGGGGTTTAATATGGGCTCTATAACCGGTATCAAGACAGCTTCCAGCGCTGTGACATTTTTGATTGCAACGGAATACAGGACATAGGAAATGCCCAGCTGAAAAATTCCCAGCAAGCCGATCCCCAGCATGCTTTTACCATCGGGCACAGACCCGAACATAAACGGCAGGGCTACAATGGTTGTCAATATATTTCCCCAGAAGATCCTGTCCAGGGGGGAATCATCCTTTTGCAGCCTCAGAAGCAGCGCTACAAAAGCAAATGCCACCCCGCTGAAAATGGCGATTATATTACCCAGCATACCGACCGCAGAAAGCTTGTCAATGAAAAACAGCAGCATTCCTCCCATAACGGCAATAATGGTCACAATGTCATACCATCTCACCTTTTCCTTCAGAAATATCGCTCCGAATATGGCCACATAAATGGGCGCAGTATATTGGAGTATTATGGCATTTGCCGCAGTCGTCAGCTTTGTGGCACACACAAAAGAAATCACCGTGGCTGCGTATACAAAAGCCGAGGCAAATTTTAACGGTGTAAACCGGAAATCCGGCTTTTTTATAAAAAACAAAATCAGGACCGCGGCGATCAGGCTGCGCATTCCCGCAATGGCTATGGGGTTCCAGGTTACCAGCTTTATAAGCAGGCCGCCCATGCTCCATAAAACCGCAGCTAAAGCCAGAACGACTAATGCCACGCTTCTTTTAGGCACAAAATCATTTATTTTTGAATTATATTTGCCCATTATTTATATTCCTATCTCAGAGTCAGATGTTTTTTGGGGCTATCGTGGCAATCTACCTGCATTTGACTGTAATTTACCTGTAATTTTTTGCAAAAACCGCCGCAAGCTTCACGCAATTGTCCAAATCTTCAAGATTCACCATTTCTGCAGGTGAGTGAACATTTCTGCAGGGTATTGATATCCCTCCGCAGGGAACTCCCGCGCCGGCGAGCTGTATGGCTCCAGGATCGCTGCCTCCCCTGTCCAGAAGCTCCAGGGTATATGGTATGCCGTTGGCCCTTGCAAGGTCTTCAAGCTCCCTGCGTATGGCCGGATGGGCGATATAAGCGCTGTCCTTTATTTTTATGGCCGGGCCGCCGCCCAGTCTGACTTCCCTTTTGCTGCACTCCGGAGTATCTCCGGTAAGAGTGACGTCAATGGCAACGGCACAGTCGGGCATTATTCCGTAGGCCGCTGTTTTGGCTCCCCTTAACCCCACTTCTTCCTGGGTTGTGAAAACGTAGTAAATCTCGTTATCCGTTTTCGGAAGGGCTTTGATCAGCTCAATCAGTACGGCACAGCCGCTTCTGTTGTCCATGGCCTTTGAAATGGCAATTTTACCCTGTACGCAAAATTCTCCTGCGAAATTGGCCGTATCACCTATTTTAACAAGCTTTTCGGCTTCTTCCCTGCTTCGGCAGCCGATATCCACGTACATTTTGCCGAGCTTCAGGCCTTTGTAGTCCTCCAGCTTTTCCTCCGCGCTGACGCTGCCTACGGTTCCGTTTCTGAATTTCACTCTCTGCCCCAGGGAAGTAAAAGGTGAAACACCGCCTATATTGGAAAAACGGATAAATCCGTTATCATCGATAAAGGTGGCTATGATCCCTATTTCATCCATATGGGCCGCAAACATTATCTTTTTCCTCTTGCCCCTTTTCACGGCAATCAGGTTGCCCATGGCGTCTACTGTTATTTCATCCACATATTTTTTTATTTCGGCAGTGATCAATTCTCTGATTTCTTCTTCGCTTCCGGATACGCCGAAAGCCTGTGTGACTTTTCCCAATATCTCCTGCATATATCCTCCTACGTACGCCGAACCGCGTACTCAAATAGTTATAATAATTAAAATCCGCCGAGGGTTTTAAGAAAATCCCGGTCCTTGCTCATCTGGTTTAAAGCCGCTACGGTAAGCCGCTCGACACACTCAAAATCGCTCCTGCTCATGACCGATACCGGTGAGTGTATATACCTGCATGGCACAGATATGGATGCCGTTTTGACTCCGGTTCCGGTCCTTTGGATCTGTCCGGCATCATTTCCTCCGGTGGTGGTCTGCTTGTATTGAACCCTTATGTTGTTTTTTACGGCGACATCATATAAGAAACGCACCAGCTCCTTGTGGCAGTAGCAGGTTCTGTCCACTAAGGTAAGAGCCGCGCCGTTTCCCAGGATGGTGGAGTATTCGTGGGGCTCAACACCGGAAATATCCGCGCAGGTGGTTCCCTCAATGACAAGTGCTATGTCCGGCATAACATTAAAGGCGGCCACCTGGGCTCCCCTCAATCCCACTTCCTCCTGTACGGTGAAGCAGGCATACAAATCAAAATCATAGCCGTGCTTGAGAGCTTCCATAAGAACTGCGCAGCCAACCCTGTCATCAAGGGCCTTGGCCTTTACGCAGCCGTTTCCAAGCTCCACATACTCGCTGTCAAAGGCTATAAATTCTCCCAGAGGCGCAAGCCTTTCCGCCTCCTCCTTTGTATCCGCTCCAATGTCTATATAAAGATTTTTAATTTTTGTTATTTTTGCTCTTTCTTCCGCTTCCTGCTGGTGTATTGGTTTTGCTCCTATAACGCCGCCCAGCTTCTTTTTGCCCACCAGCACCCTTTTCCCGGGAAGTATCCTGTCATCAATACCTCCCACGGCTTTAAACCTGATAAAACCCTTATCCGTGTGCCCGGAAACAATAAAGCCAACCTCGTCCATATGGGCCGAAAGCATTACTTTAAATTTG
This sequence comes from Bacillota bacterium, assembly GCA_023397905.1. Taxonomy (GTDB): domain Bacteria; phylum Bacillota; class Clostridia; order Acetivibrionales; family DSM-1351; genus Ruminiclostridium. The sequence goes on from JAEWSZ010000168.1 coordinate 10,364, forward strand.
CCGCCGCTCCCTTTTTTGTATGCGATAATATTTCCTATGGAATCGACTCTATAGGAATCGCATAAGTTCTGTATCTTTGCAATAATATAATTTCTCACATCGTTTTCATTGCCTGAAACGCCATTCAGATCAGTTAATTCTCTTATAAGCATAGGACCTCCCCAAGCTGTTCGCTGCCAATCCTGGCAAATTCGGCCACAAGTCTTGCAGCGTATTTTATATCCTCAATGTTGACCGTTTCAACCGCCGTGTGCATATATCTTATGGGAATGGACACCAGCGCGCTGGGAATCCCGTTTGCAGACACCTGTGTCGCCCAGGCCTCGGTTCCTGTATTTCCGGCTTCCACCATCTTTTGAAATGGTATTAAATTCTCCCGTCCCAACTCAAATATTTTTGAAACCAGGTTTGGGTGCAGATTTGGTCCCATGGCTATTTCAGGACCTTTGCCCGGCGTTGACGAAACATCCTTGGGAAGATCCGGTATGTCCCCATGCCCAGTGTCTATAACTATTGCCGCATCGGGCCTCAAGGAATAGGAGGCGGTGGTGACTCCCGTTAAAAAGGTCTCTTCCTGGGTTGAAGCCATAAAAATAATATCATTTTCATGATTAACATCCTTCAGCAGCCTGAGAATCTCAAGAAGGCAAGCCACGCTGGCCCTGTTGTCAAAGGATTTCCCGCTGGCCTTCTGTTCGTTCATCACAGTAAATTTTGATTTTAAAGTGACCGTATCTCCCACAGAAACCAAGCCTTTGAGCTCTTTTGCCCCAAAACCGGTATCGACTATGAGGTCTTTTATTTTAACCGCCTTGCCCACATCCTCCGGCTTCAGCAGATGCGGAGGAGTGGCTCCGATTATGCCGGTTATGTCCCGGCGGCCGTGGATTATTACTTCCTGTGCCAGCAAAATCTTGCTGTCTATGCCGCCTATGTTTGACAACCCCACAAAGCCCTTTTCGTCAATTGAACTGACCACAAAACCTATTTCATCAATATGCGCGGTTATCATTATTTTTTTAGCCGCTTTGCTGCGGCCTCTCTTTAAACATATCACATTGAAAAACCTGTCCACGCTCACCTGGTCGCAATACTCCCTGAAAAGCTCCGCAGTCTTCTCGGCTGCGCCCTTTTCATGTCCGGCTACCGCAACAAGCCCTGATAGGTACTCTAAATTATTTATAATACTCATGTAAAAAATCCATCAACTCTTTTCCATTAATTTATGCACTTCAATTCTATCAAATAACTCGGAAACTTTCCAATCAAATAATGGTTTTTATTATACTAAAATACTATTTACACGTACCGGTAAATTTATTTTATAAAATGGTTGACAAATTGGGATAATTAATTCATAATCTTATTTGTTGCAAAAATTATGAAACAGTTATTCATGGAGGGGTTCCCGAGTGGCCAAAGGGGGCAGACTGTAAATCTGTTGCTTGTAGCTTCGATGGTTCGAATCCATCTCCCTCCACCACCAAAGCCTTGTACATTCGCGATTACGCTGTGTGCGGGGT
>JAEWSZ010000169.1 GCA_023397905.1 Bacillota bacterium
CAACCTGACCGGCATACATCACCGCCACCTTATCGGCCATTTCTGCGACAACACCCAAATCATGCGTAATCAGAATGATACCCGACTTCATTTCCTTTTGAAGCTTCTTCAATAAATCCAGAATCTGTGCCTGTATAGTGACGTCAAGTGCTGTGGTTGGCTCATCTGCAATTACCAGAGACGGCTTACAGGCCAGCGCTATGGCAATCATTGCCCTCTGCCTCATTCCTCCCGAAAGCTCGTGAGGAAACTGAGAATAGGTTAATTCAGGAGATACAATGCCTACTCCCTCCAACAATTCAATAGTACGAGCCTTTTTCTGCTTCTTGTCCATTTTCATATGGAAGGTCAACGATTCCTCAATCTGTTCCCCAATTTTCATCAGTGGATTTAAAGCAGTCAAAGGATCTTGAAAAATCATTCCAATATCCTTGCCCCGGAATTGATTTAACTCGTCCACATTCATAGTCAGCAGATCAGTTCCTTTAAAGTATATATTGCCTTCCACCTTCGTATAGGTACTGTTATGCAGACTGAGAACGGATAGGGCAAGTGCACTTTTACCGCACCCCGATTCACCTACAATTGCAAATACTTCATTCTCACTTACGCTCAGCGAAACACCGTCCACTGCAGCATAATGCCGCCCGTCAATACGAAATGAAGTAATAAGATTATCAATTCTCAATAGCTCATTCTTTTCCATAACAATCCCCCGTCAAAAACATAAAAGCTCCGGAAAAGACATTACAAAATGTTCATACACCAGGCATATGTGTCCATTCTGTTGTCTATATTAAAAAACACAGACAATTCCAAATATTTATGCTTCATTGCATAAGTTTAAGAACTCATCCATGTACTTTGTAATGATGGATATATAATCAGTTGTAAAACTTAATATAATTTTTTCTTATACTCTATCATAACTCGTTATTTATTACAATATATTACAGATAATATATTATAAGGCATTTGTTGAAATATATTGAAAATAATTTGCAAAAGAGTTTTTAAATATTTTGTTTCATGATTTGCCGTTATCTTTTTCAAAAAAAGGTTGACAATTCGCGATAATTACTGCATAATCTTATTTGTTGTAAAAAATAATAATATTTCCGTGGAGGGGTTCCCGAGTGGCCAAAGGGGGCAGACTGTAAATCTGTTGCTTGTAGCTTCGATGGTTCGAATCCATCTCCCTCCACCACCAAAGCCTTGTACATTCGCGATTACGCTGTGTGCGGGGTTTTTTCCTTTTTGGGCATTGTTCAGGTGTACGATTTACACAGATATTGTATAGAAAATAATTTCTAACTGAAATCTATTTTTACAAATTTATTACAGCTATTGACAGGACTTGCCATCTTGTAATAACATGTTCTGGTAAGTGTTATAGCTTGCTCAATTTTGGTGAAAGGAGTGTTTAAAAAGATGTTAAGAATTAGAATTAATGAGGTGCTTCACAATTAATTTAATATCGGATCATTTTAACAAGTCCGGTTTATCCGTTTTACTTGTATTTGATCAAACACTTAAGTAACCGTCATTCAGAGTTGAACTATTTAAAAATTAAATATTTAACACGATGCATGCTATGGTATCGTGTTTTTTTATTGTCCAGGAAAGTATTATTTTTTTGACATAAAGACTTTCAATTTTTTAATAATTTAATGATGAAGCACCCAAAATCTGTACCGATGGCGTTTATTTAGGTCAATTTTTAAAAAGGAGATTTACTTATGCAGCCCAGCAATAAAGGTAGAATTAAAATGCTTTATTCTTTTATAAAAGGCTTCAGATGGTTATACGTGCTGGCAATCGTATTTACGATGCTGGCCATCGTCTTTAACTATCTTATGCCCCAAGTTATAAAGATAATAGTGGATTCCGTCATCGATAATAAAGAACTGCAATTGCCCGGCCTGATACTGGATTACGTCAACAGCCACGGCGGCAGAGAACTGCTGAAAAACAACCTGCTGCTGTGCGCACTGTCGGCACTGGTTTTAGCCGTACTTTCAGGCCTGTTTACATTTTTATACAGATACTGTATGGCAAAGGCCTCCGAGGGAACCATCAGGAAACTGCGCAACCACCTGTTTGACCACATTCAGAAGCTGCCTTACAGCTGGCATGTGAAAAATCAGACCGGCGATATCATACAGCGTTGTACCTCTGATGTGGAGACAATAAAGAATTTCGTTGCCAACCAGTTTATAGAAATGGCCAGAACGGTTTTTCTGATCGCTTTCTCGCTGACGCTTATGTTTATGATGAATGTTAAGCTGTCATTGATCGCACTGGCTTTCATGCCTGTGGTACTGGCCTATTCTGCCATATTTTACAAAAAAATTGCCGACAGGTTCAAATATGCCGATGAAGCAGAAGGCGCCCTGTCTGCAATGGTCCAGGAAAACTTCACAGGAGTCCGGGTAGTCCGCGCTTTTGGCCGCCAGGCTTATGAAATAGAAAACTTTGATGTCAAGAACAATTATTTTGCAAACTACTGGATCAAACTAGGACACCTTTTGAGCCTGTACTGGGGAATCGGAGATCTGTTTTCGGGACTTCAGGTAATGCTGATCATTGTTTTCGGAGCTATAGACACTGCGCAGGGAATTATAACTTTCGGTGAATTCCTTGTGTTCATATTCTATAACTCCATGCTGGTATGGCCTGTCAGGCAGTTCGGACGTATTCTGTCCGAGATGAGCAAAACCAGCGTTTCTCTCAGCCGTGTCAAGGAAATCATTTCCGAGGAGCAGGAAAAGGACTGCGCCGGCGCAATCACTGCCGACATGGACAGGGATATAGAATTCAGGAACGTGACCTTTGACTACGGAAGCCAGAAGCCGGTATTAAAGGATCTATCCTTCAAGATCAAAGCCGGGACAACATTTGGTATTTTGGGAGGAACAGGCTCGGGAAAATCAACCGTCATGTATCTGCTCGACAGGTTGTACGAGCTTCCCGAAAACAGCGGAGCAATTGAAATCGGCGGAGTCGATATAAGAAAGATCAAGCTTGAGCATCTGAGAAGCAATATAGGATTTGTTCTCCAGGAACCTTTCCTGTTCTCCAAAACCATTCAGGAGAATATTGATGCCTTCGGGCATACAAACGACCTGGAGCTCATCCGCCACTTTGCGGGAGTTGCCGCGGTGGATGATGCCATCATGGGCTTTTCAAAGGGTTATGGCACCATCGTAGGAGAACGGGGCGTCACCCTTTCGGGCGGACAGAAGCAGAGGGTTGCAATTGCCAGAATGCTCATGCAGCGCTCCCCCATTATGATATTCGACGATTCCTTGTCGGCGGTGGACTCCGAGACGGATGCCAAAATCCGGGCGGCCCTGAAGGAAAATACAGCTCAAAGTACTGTTGTACTGGTATCTCATAGGATTACAACCCTTATGAATGCGGATGTGATAATGGTTCTGGACGAGGGCCGTATTGCCGAAATGGGTTCTCATAACCAGCTACTGGCAAATGAAAACGGCATATACAAGAAAATCTATGATATTCAGAGCAGTCTTGAAACCGAACTTTCGGTTACAAATCAGACTGCTGCCGATAGATGAAATGCGATGAAAATATAGTGCTTGTCATAAACATCACTCATCGCCAGAAAAAAACCTGCAGACAGGTTTTTGATAAGTTTAGTTAAGGAGGCAACTATGTCATATTTCGAAGAGGAAGAATACAAAAAACCTTTTTCCTTTAAGATCTGGGGTAAAATCATACCCTTTGTAAAACAATATAAAAAACAGTTTACTCTGGCCATATCACTGCTGATCGTTGTATCGATCATAGATGTTATATACCCTCTGCTGCAGCGATATGTCATCAACAACTATATAGTTCCGAAGAATACGGCCGGTATAGAAAATTTTGCCGTGGTATACGGCTGCATACTGTTTTTGCAGGCACTGGCGGTAGTTATCTTCATCCGTAACGCCATAGCAACGGAACTGAACGTGGCAAAGGCAATAAGAAAAGCCCTGTTCGTCCACCTTCAGAAGCTCTCCTTTTCATACTATAACACCACTCCGGTGGGATATATGATGGCCAGGGTTATGAGCGATACCGGCAGGATCGGGCAGATGGTCTCCTGGGGACTTATAGATATATTATGGGCAATCATTTATGTGATCGGAGTTTTCATAGCCATGCTGCTGCTGAATCTGAAGCTTGCGCTGCTGGTAATGTCCATAATCCCCTTTATAGTCATCATCACCATGTACTTTCAGAAGAGGATTCTTGATATAAACAGAAAGATCAGGAAGGTAAACTCAAAAATGACAGGCGCGTTTAACGAAGGCATAACAGGCGCCAGGACTTCAAAAACCCTTGTCATTGAAGATAAGAACCTGAAGGAATTTTCTGTCATAACAGATAAGTATTACAACTACACAATAAAGGCCACCGTGCTAAACGCGGTATTTATCCCGATTATTTTGTCCTTCAGCACCCTGGCGGTCTGTTTCGTCCTGGTAAGCGGCGGATACATGGTAATTGAGGACGCGATTGAATTCGGAACATTTTCGGCCTTCATAACCTATGCTATCAGCATATTTGAGCCAATACAGCAGATTGCCCGCGTGTTTGCAGACTTTGTCTCCACACAGGCCAATATTGAGCGTGTGACCGGGCTGCTTGAAAAAGAGCCTGAGATAACCGACACGCCTGAAGTAATTGAGAAATACGGAGACAATTTCAATCCCAAGAAGGAAAACTGGGAGCCCATTAAAGGCGATATAGAATTCAAGGACGTCTCTTTTAAATATCCCGACGGCGACGAGTACATCCTCACCGATTTCAACCTGAAAATACCCGAGGGAACCACTGTGGCAATTGTCGGAGAAACCGGAGCCGGCAAAAGCACGCTGGTGAACCTGGCCTGCAGATTTTTTGAACCCACAAAGGGCCAGATTCTCATTGACGGCAGGGATTACAGGGAGCGCTCACAGCTGTGGCTCCACAACAATATTGGCTATGTGCTTCAAAACCCTCACCTGTTCTCCGGAACCATCCGGGAAAACATCCGGTACGGCAAGTTTGACGCCACAGACAAGGAAATCGAAGCCGCCGTCAGGATCGTGGCTGCCGAATCCATTGTGAATAATATGGAGAACGGCCTTGATACCAGCATAGGAGAAGGCGGCGACAGGCTCTCCACAGGTGAAAAGCAGCTCATTTCCTTTGCCCGTGCAATAATCGCGGACCCCAGGATTTTTGTGCTGGACGAGGCGACATCGTCAATCGACACACAGACAGAGCAGATAATACAGGAAGCGATCATGCACATACTGAAAAACAGAACGTCCTTCCTGATTGCCCATAGGCTTTCCACCATTAAAAAAGCGGATATAATCCTGGTGGTTAAGAACGGCAAGATCATTGAAAGAGGAACCCACAAAGAGCTTCTCAATCAGAAAGGCTACTATCATTCGCTGTACCTGAAGCAATTCGAGGAAGAAACCGGCGCAGCGGTGCTGGATAAGAAATAAGTAGTCAGAATTCTGAATTCAGAACTCAGAATAAGAACCTTCAATGAAAACCCCCGGCATTGACTGTTTACAAGAGACAGTCAATGCCGGGGGTTTTTTTATTCATATGACAGATCGAAGAGATAATACCGCTTTTGCCCCTCTGTTTTTTCACTCAGCCCTTCTCATAAACCTGTTGTACAAAATCATTTCAAAAGTATTGAAAAGCCCCGAGGTGATCCAGTAGATCCCCAGAGTGACAGGCGCCTTTATAAAAAACATCATACTGAACCCGCCCATTATCAGCAGCTGAGTCCATGAAAGCCCTTTGTCCCTGGCTGCTTTCATAGGCGTGTATGTGGCGATTATATTTGGAAGCAATTGGACAAATACGGCCATTAAAGGTACTACATGATATGCATCCGGCAATTTCAGATTGCTTATCCATGGGACCACAATACTTCCCACCTCCACAGGCATTACTGAAAATACCTTATACAAACAGTACATCACGGGTATCTGTATCAGCGTGACAATGCATCCCAGCATGCTTTTCATACTCTCTGCGGAAACCCTGGCCACTTCCTCTTTCTGTTTTTCCATATCATCGCCATATTTCAGCTTTATATCCTCAACCTTTTTGGAAAATTCCTGCTGCTGGAAAACGCTCTTTCTTTGCTTCAGCGATAATGGCAGCATACATATTCTTATAATTATTGTGGCAAGAATTATTACTATACCCCAATCGCCTACAAATGAATAGAGGCCGTTTGTTACATGATTTAATAAACTTATAATGATGTTCATAGTTTCACTCCTTTTGTAATTTTCAACAAAACCAGTAACATCATCTGTTTAACTGAACCTGTAATACCTCCATATTTCGAATTTGTGGTAACAGTCATAATTTACGTCGTAAAGCTTTCTGAAATATAAAATAACCGTACTGATACAGTACCGGACAACAACCTGATCCAAAAATGTTTTGTTAAACCTGAAGCTGTGAACAAAATTGCACACCAAAAAGAACGTAACAAACAGCATTATTAAAATTTGCAGCGTTTGTACCAGTTCCATCTGCACTTTTGCCCATCTCCCTTCAAGTACTTTGACCCTGTCAATTTTTTGTACGGTTAATCAATATCATATCCCATTAAAATGGAGTCATAGAAATTATCTTCTATTTTTATATCTCTTGTCATTATCCCGCATTGGACAAAACCCAGCTTTTTATATAAATGTATTGCAGGGTGGTTATCCGTTCTGACCCTGAGGTTTATTTTTCTTATGATCCCGGTATTTTGGGCCCAGTCTATGATATAATTCAGGATTTCAGTCCCTATTCCCTTTCTCCAGTGTTCCTTCAGAATGCTGATTCCCAGCTCTCCGGTATGTGCAATCCTTGGCCGTGGGCCTCCTGTAAAAGAAGCTGTTCCGATTATTTTCCCTTTCAGCTCGGCGACAGCATATATTGCGTTTTCAAGCCTTGAGATATTTTCCAGGAAAAGCTGTTCCTGTTCAAGAGTTATTCCGAATTCTCCGGGGCCGAAAGTCAGGAAGTCCGATTGGCCGCTTATTGTATTGACACAGTTCAATACTCCCGTTGCATCCTCCCTGCCGGCTTTCCTGATCACAAGGGTTTCTCCTGTTTTAAGCGTTACCTGTCTCATATTTTTTACCTCTGCTTTATTCCAAAAGTCTTTCATATACCTCTATGTCATTTCCCTCACTGTCCTTAAACTCCAGAACCATATTGCCCTTAATGCGTGTCAGCAGAAATACAAAAGCCATTTTGCACACCTATAATCTTATATGTATTATTTTATTACTTTTCCGGATCTCTACCTGATCCTGGCAGGGTCATAAACCACTTCGCTGTCCTCCCGCTTGTAAATCAGACCGTTTACACTTGCTATGGGATTATTGTAAGGGATTCCCACGGCGCCTTCAAGCAGATCTTTTACCGCCTGTTCAAGCACATCTATAAAGGCTTCCGGTTTTGGATCCCTTTGATGCCCCATATGTATCATGTCAAATTCCTTTCTGAAGGGTTCCACCGCTTTTAAAGTCTGAAAATATTCCTCAAGCGTTGTGGATTCCACAAGCTGCATCCAAATATGGTTATTAAGGCCGTCGCCGGAAAAAAGTATCCTGTGCTTTTTGTCTATAAGGCCTATGCTGCCCGGAGTATGTCCTCTTAATGAAATCACCTCAAGGGTGTTGCCCCCTATGTCAAAAATATGCCCCGGAGCAATGAACTCAATTTTTTGAGGGCGGCTGTCCCTCCAGACTTCAAAGCCCTCGTGAGTAACCCCGTATTCCTTGGCTATCCGCTCTTCCATTGTACTCTTGCGCTGTGTGTGCCTCTCATAAACAGGCATCTCGTCCCTGCTCATATATACCTTGTCAAAATAATGGCCGCCAAAAGCGTGATCGATATGCCCATGAGTATAAACTACCGTTAAGGGCTTATCCTTAACTATTTCCTCCACCGCTTTTTTAAGATTTCGTACTCCATAACCTGTATCTATGACAATTGCGGAGTCCTTGCCTTCCACAACATATATATTGACGGAAAAATCCTCTATCAGTGTCACTTCCGGCATAATTTCAATAATATTGTAGCTGCTCATACCTATGTCTCCTTCGAATGATATTTTATTTATCATATCACAAATTTTTCCGGTGCTCCACCTTTTATAAAACAGCTTTAAATAAACCGGCTTTCTTTTATCTGCTAAATCTGTATAATAAATATATAATGCGAAGTTCCCAATTTAAGCGCCTGTAAGGATATCTTTTGCAGGCGAAGGCTTTCAGCCGTAATTGACTTCGGTAAAGGAGATTTTTAATGAAGGTACTCGGAATCGTTACTGAATACAACCCTTTTCACAATGGGCATATTTATCATATAGAGCAGTCAAAGACCGTGTCCGGCTGAGATTCGGTCATATGCGTCATGAGCGGAAACTTTATACAAAGAGGAGAGCCCGCTCTGATCAACAAGCAGGCCAGGGCGGAAATCGCCATAAATAACGGAGTCGATCTGGTAATAGAGCTGCCCCATCCCTATGCCATGTCCGGCGCCGAAACCTTTGCCTCCGGAGCTGTAAAAATCCTCCACAGCCTGGGTGTGGTCGACTGCATATCCTTCGGAAGCGAGCATGGGGAAATTTCGAGTCTTGAACACATTGCCGATATTCTGGTCAATGAGCCTGAGAAATATAAAACCGAACTCAAAGCGCAGCTCGATACTGGCCTTTCCTATGCCGTGTGCAGGCAGAATGCGCTGAAAAAATACCTTGAAACAGCTTCGCCCCAAAAGTTTGATCCCCGTATTTCCGAACTGCTGGAGACCTCAAACAACATCCTTGGCATTGAATACCTGAAAGCCATTAAAAGGCTGCAAAGCCCGATTAAGGCCTGCACTGTTAAACGTGTCTCAAACGGCTACAACACTCCCCAGCTGACAGGTGAAATTTCAAGCGCAACCGCCATAAGAAACAGTATCCTATCACAGGATAAAACCGCAAATGCCTATGATTCTGTACCCGGAAGTGCAAAAGATATTATTGGCAAAGAATTTTCAGAAGGCCGTGGCCCAAATGGCATAAGAGCATATGAAAACATCATTTTCTCCATGCTGAGGCAGATGAAACCGGAACAAATCCGGAATATACCCGATGTCACCGAGGGCCTGGAATACAGAATAAAAAGCGCCGGCGAAAATTCCGGCACCATTGAAGAGCTGATCGCTAACATATGCACCAGGAGATATCCCCAGACCAGGATCCGGAGGATCCTATTTTCGGTTCTCACAGGGGTATCAAAAACGGACATGGAGCTGTTCGCCCGATACGGAGGCCCCCAATACGCCAGAATCCTGGGTTTCAACCAAACCGGCCGGGAACTGCTTTCAAAAATGAAAAAGAGCTCCGCATTGCCTGTTATAACAAAGCTTGCCGATTACAAGCATTCGGGCGGGCCCCTTTCACGCATGATCGAAATCGAGTCGCTGTCCACAGACATGTATGTCCTTGCATACAAAAATCCGGCCTTCAGACAGGCCGGACAGGAATTTACTCAAAATGTAGTGATTTTAAAATAACAGCTGTAAGGTTAAGCCAGAAGTACGTTTTTCCTGTATACTTCCAGGAATTTCTCCGTCACTGCTTCATCCTCGACTTTGGGAAGATATGGGCTGGTGGAGGAGCAATAGCCTGCGGGAATATTGAAAACCTTCTCCATTACCAGCTTTATTCCGGGAAGTGTTCCCATTTCCCTTATGGAATAGGCCTCTGCTATTTCATTTGCACGGTATTGCAGTTCTCTGGCTTCCTTGAAATTGCCCTCGTGCATTTTCTGGAGAATCACCTTGTTGTGGTAGCAGGTGATTGCCTGTAGAGCTCCGATATTTCCGTCGGCGCCCATAAAATCGGAACATATTACAAGGTTGTCCGCGCCGGTGAGTATATTGATATCAGGATTGTATTTCTTGAAGCGTTCCAGGATGTAAAAATTGTTGTCGGTGAATTTAATGCCTTTGAAAGTAGGCACCGCCTTCATAGCCTCAAGCAGCTCATCCGGGTCTATCCTCTGCCCTCCTATGAGGCTGTCGCCGTTGGAAACCCAGTATATATAAAACGGTGTGTTGGGAGCGGCTTCTGATATGCGTTTAAAATATGCAATATTCTCCGCAAAAGTCGCCTTCGGAGAAATCCCCACGGACGCTACGGCATATGCCCCATGCTCTTCCGCATGCCTTGCCAGCTCCACGGAATCATCCAGATTGTCATTATATCCTACATGAACGAATATTGGCATCCTGTTCCTGTTTGCCTTCAGAACGGCTTCCGCCCAGGTCTTGCGCTGCTGAACAGTCAGGAACATCCCTTCGCCCGTCCAGCCCAGCATATAGAGACCGTCGGCTTTTTCCTTGAGGTAAAAGTCGATCAGCAATTCGGCGGAATCAACCAAAACCTTGCCATCCTTGTCCAATGGGGTTATCAAAGCCGGCAAAACACCTGAAATCAATTTAGTCATATAAAACAGCTCCTTTTATTAATTTATAATCCAACTTAAAATTTTTCTCTAACCCTTTACCGCGCCGCTGGTCAGCCCTGCGACAAAATATTTATTCAGGCAGATAAACACTATGAGCATAGGTATAACCGCCATTGTAGTGCCCGCCATCATTAAATCCCAGGAGGATATTGTTTCCCCGCTGCTTTTCATAGATATGATCCCCACCACCAGAGGCTGGCTTTTGGGATTTCCCAGGGTGAATACCATCGGTAAAAGATAATCGTTCCAGGAGTTCATAAAGGAAAGCAAACCTACGGTTGCGATCAACGGCTTCGTCAGCGGGAATATTATGTTGTAAAAAATCCTGAAAAAACTGCAGCCGTCCACGCGGGCCGCCTCGTCTATCTCTTTCGGGATTGAGTCGATAAAGCCCTTTGATATATACAGGTTGGTCACATTGATACCGAAAATATAAATAATGATTACTCCCCATAAAGAGGTATTCAGATTCAGAAGTTTTGCGACCTTGAGCTGCGGGTACAGGTACAGGCTTCCCGCCGATATGAACATCGACGATGTTATGAGTATCAGTATCAGGTTTTTGCCCTTAAAGTTTCCCCTGGAAAATACATATCCTGTTGTAATTGAGGTAATGATGGTTCCTATTACGATAATGCTGCACATGAATATACTGTTCCACATGTATGTCTGAAAATTGGACAGCTTCCACGCCCGCACATAATTATCAAAGTTAAACGTCGTTGGGAAAAAGGATGTGGAGGCCAGGATATCCGATGTTGATTTAAAGGATGAAATAACAATGTAAAATATGGGGAATACTACAAACACGGCAAATATAGTCAATAACAGGTATAGTGGAATAGCCAGAAGCAATTTGTTTCTTTTCATGTTTATATTCTCCCCCCTTTAATAAATATTGCTTGAATTTTTTGTGGCCTTGAAATAAATTCCGGTTATGATTCCCAGAATTATTGCCGTAATGACTGCCAACGAAGCGGCGTAGCCGTATTGACTGATGGAGTCGGCAGCTCCATAGGAGAAGAAGTATTTGAAGGTATAGGACATTACGACCTCGGTCTTTCCTCCCGGCTGTCCGTTTGTCAGTACAAGAACCAGATCGGACATTTTCATGCTGTTTACAATTGCCAGCATCAATACCACTCTCATAACCGGGGCCAGCATGGGCAGCGTTATTTTCGAGAATTTTTTCCACACTCCCGCCCCGTCTATATCAGCGCATTCGTAGATCTCCTGGGGAACATTCTGCAGCCCCATTATAAAAAATATCATATTTGTTCCGAAGCTTCTCCAGACGCTTGCAAGAATGATGACCCAGTCGGCCAGCCATTGGGTGCCGAACCAGTTCACATTTTGCTGTATCAGCCCGAAAGCTTTAAGCAGATAGTTTACAGACCCCCTGAAGGGTTCAAACATGAGAAAGAATACCAGACCCACTATGGCGCTGCTCACAATCGCGGGCATAAAAAATATGGTTCTGAAAAATGAATTTATTCTCTTTGTACTGTTGAGCACCACAGCCAGAAAAAGGGCAAAGGGTATTTCAATTGCCAGCTTTATGGCCACAATGTAAAAGGTGTTCAGCAAAGATTCCCAGTATTGACCGTCCCGTGTAAAAGCTCTTACGAAATTTTCCATACCGATGAATTTCGCCGTGGTCATTCCGTCGTAATTGTATCCCGACCATCTTACCAGCCAGAGCATAGGATATATTGTAAAAAGCGTAAACCCTATAAGCATGGGCAAAAGCATCAATATTGCCTGAATATTATCCTTTCTGGCACTCTGGCCGTGCTTTCCCAAGGAGCCAAAGGCTGTGTGTTTTTTCAATTGTTCCATGGATTTGTCTCCTTATAAGAATCAACTATTTTGACTTCAATTATGGTAAAAAGGGAAAGGAGAAATTCCATTCCCTTTTTACCGGCTTGCTGTTATTTTAAACTGGTATCCCATGTCTTATCAATGTACATGGATATATCAAACCCACCGTCAATAGCCTTTTTCAAAGCAGTGTTATACCTGTTGTCAAGATCTTTCAGAACCTTTGCCACATCGGTGTCCGTGGGGCCTGCAATCAGGTTGATGATAGTGTTCTGATATGGCTGGCCTTCTACTGTGATAGCTCCGTCAGGAGGAGTCAGAGCAAAATATGAACGGCTTGTATCTGCGAATTCCTTCGTTCCGGCCTTTTTAAAGTTTCCGGACGATTGCTTTTGTATATCTTCTCTTGCGACAAAGTCAACTTCCTGATCCTGAATAGCAAGCTGGATATCGTCGCTCTGTACCAATTCGTATACCTTCAAGGCTTTTGCCGGCATTTCGGCTGCACTGGGACCTATGCACAGCGCATCTCCGATTTGAGCATAGCCTTTAAATTTTTTATCCTTGTTAAGCACAGGTGTATCGCTGACGCCCATCTCGAATTTATAGCCCAGTTTGTCTATTCCGTTAACATCCCAGCCAACACCGGGCATCATGGCGATTCTTCCCGCTGCGAACTGTGCGACGGCTTCATCAAGTCCCATTCCCTCGGCTCCGGGGAATATGCTTCCGTCGGCCTTCATCTGCAGAATTTTCTTGATATTTTCCGTGAAATCTGAGAAAACAAATTTTCCTTCTCTGAAGTCATAACCTATATGGCCTACCGAAGCCGCAAACTGAGTTGCAAAATACCACTTTCCGGAAGAAGCCGAATCCTTCAGGTGAATTCCGAAGCCGTATGCTTCCCCTTTGTTATCCGCTGTTATTTTTTTAGCATAGGCTATAACGTCGTCCCAGGTCTCCGGTGGAGTTGTAAAGCCTGATTTTTCTAAAAGTGTCTTATTATAAATGAATTTTGTATTGAGAACCTTGAATGGGATGCTGTATGTCTTGTCGTTAAAGGTGGTATACCCTTTAATGAGTATATCCTTATATTTCTGCAAAAATTCCGGACCTCCCGGAAGATCGTCTATTGGCAGCATCCATTTGGAATTGATGAAAGGCTCTTTTACCGTTCCCACGAACTTATAGATTTCAGGTCCCTGGTCGGCTGCCAGAGCAACCTTCAGAACATCGTTATAGTCGCCGCCGAAAATCTTGTACTCAATGTTGATTCCCTCTTTTAAGCCTTCTCCGGAATTGTATTCCGAAACCACAGGATCTATAATTGGCTGGTACTGATTATCATTTGTCCAGACACGGACAGTCTCCATCTTGACGTTTGAAGCTTCTGAGTTTTCGCTTTTCGTACTGTCAGAAGACTCCGAATTCCCACAGCCGGCAAAAATACCGGCGGTTAAAGCTATTGAAAGCACACATGCAAAACCTTTTATAAGCTTAGCTTTCACCAACATCTACCTCCTGAAAATTAAATTATCTAAAAAGTTTCTAAATTCATCAGCACGGGCCCGTGCAACTTTTATGTCGGGTATGAATCCGCGAACTTTTTATATTAATAGCTTACCAGTTATTTAAAAGTTTAAAATACAAAAAATTAATAGTGTTGGTACAAAATATTATGATTCGGCCTTTTAAGTATAAAATATTAAGATTTACAAATAATTCGCGTAATATCTTTACCTTGAAGATGTGAAAAAAGGCCTGTATAATTGACAATGTCAATTAACATGGGCTGATACTATGGGCTGAACCGCCGGGAACTCCCCCCCTTGAAACTGAATCCCCACAGTATTTATAGTATTTATAATGAAGGAACGGATAAGGAGAGATTATAAGATATGAATATAAGCATAAGAACCAAACTTGTATTGTACTTTCTGGCATCCATTTTGCTGCCTTCTTTGATAATCACTTCTATTGTATATGTCCGTTCTACAAATATAATAAACAGGAAAATGAACACCCTTATTGAAAAGAATATAGATTCCGCGCGCCTTATTGTTGAACAGCGGTTTGAGTTCATAAACGAACTGACCACCCTGATATCCATAAACCCCGATATTAAAGCGGTCTTAAGCTCCGATTCCACCAACGACATGAGTGCCAATATCAGAGAAATAATCACACTGGACAGGGCGCTGGACAGCTATTACCTGTCCAATTACCACGTTTTGACCAATTCGTCGGTGGTACCCAAGATCTATCTGGTAAACAAGCCCAACTATGCCAAGTACGACCTGTCCACCAAAGTGCTTGGCATATCAGCCGCTGAGACAAAACCCTGGTTTAATGAGCTGAAAAGCAAAAACACCATCGTCATAGATAATCCCAAGACCGATCAGCTCACCGTGGCCAGGCGCCTGTACGACCTGAAAAGCGCCGACAAAGTAGTATATGCCGCCTTGCTCACAATAGACATGGATAAGAAATATTTTAACAATCTGCTTTCCTCATACAAGGCGTCGCCTGGAACCTCCATATATATACTTGGTGAAGACAATTCCATAATATTGAAAAGCGATTCGGCCTCCGAAAAATCCGAAGGCTACTTGAAGGCCCTGAAATCCGCAGATAAGTTTCAGAGCCTGTATACCACAAACAGCTCCACCCGGAGGGATACTGTCAACGGCCAGTCCCTGGTTATTTCAGCCAGCAAGATGGATACTCTCAACTGGAAAATAATCAGCTTTACAAATCTGAATGAAATAAATGCGGACCAGAACAACCTGAACCAGATTGTAATAGTATTGCTGTCGGTGTGCATGGCGGTGGCACTGTTTACTGCCTTTCTCCTGTCCAAGAGCATCTCCAGGCCCATTGTCAAGCTTGTAAAGTCCATGGCCACCGTCAGGGAAAACAATTTTAAAATTAATCTTGAATACAGGAAAAAAGACGAGTTCGGCTATCTGATAGGCCAGTATAAATTGATGATAGAACAGATAAAACAGCTGATCGACCAGCTCTTCACCAGCGAATCCAACAAGCAAAAGGCAGAATTAAAGGCCAAGGACGCGGAGCTCAGGGCATTGCAGGCTCAGATCAACCCGCATTTCCTTTACAATACGCTGGACTCCATCAATTTATATGCCGTTAAGCACAATGTGCCTGTCATAAGTGAGATGATCTCCTCCCTGTCCAATTTTTTCCGCTATGGATTGTGCAAGGGAAAGCCTATAATAACCATTGAAGAGGAAATAAAGCATATGGAAAGTTATCTTGAGATACAGAATATGAGATACCGCCAGAAGCTGAAATACTCCGTCAATATCCCCGCTGAAATAAGAAAGCACAGGATAGTAAAGCTGGTGCTGCAGCCGCTGGTGGAAAACGCCATATTTCATGGCTTTCAGAATTCAAACCGGGAGTGGCTTTTAAACATTACGGCGGATACGGATAATGAAAATATAGTCATAAAAGTAGAAGACAACGGCGAAGGGGCCGATGTGGACAAATTGAACAGAATGCTTGATTCCGCGGATAATGAAGCCGAATCCTTCGGGGTATTCAATGTGCACGAGCGGCTTAAGACCACCTTTGGAGCCGGCTTTGGCCTGCACTATGTAAAAAATACGGGCTATGGCATAACCGTTGAAGTATTGATACCATACAACACTCATTTTGGAGGAACCCTCGATGATAACAGTAATATTAGCTGATGATGACTTTTTAGTGAGAGAAACTCTTTTTGAAATAGTTCCGTGGCGCGAGCTGGGCATGGAGGTCATAGGCCAGGCCGAAAACGGCAAACAGGCGCTGAATATGTGCATTGAACTGAAACCCGATATATTGTTCACAGATATAAAAATGCCTTTTTTAAACGGCCTGGAGGTGGCAATAAGCCTTCAGGAACTGGATATTTCTCCGCGGATAGTACTTATCAGCGGTATACAGGACTTTAATTACGCCAAAACCGCCCTTTCCATCAACGCAGCCGGCTATATTCTCAAACCCATACAGATAAAAGAAATCATAGAAGTTCTGAAAAAAATCAGAAACAGCATAGATATGGAGCGCAACCGGGCCGAAGTGTTTTCAAGGATCAAGCTGCAGCTGGATGAAAATATGCATTTAATGAAGGACAAATTTTTGAGCAATCTCATTCTGGGCGTTATTACGGATCAGAATGAAATTTCAGAAAAGCTGGAATATTTCAGTATCCCCCTTGATATGAAGGACGGCATTGCAATAGCCATTCTGGAAATAGACGACTACTCAAAGAGGGTAAAGGAGAAGCCCGAAAGCTACAAGCAATTTTTGAATTTCTCCGTAAAAAATATCCTTGAGGAAACCCTGAACAACCATCAGGCCGGAGTATGCGTGTATACCCATGACAATCAATTTGTACTGATGCTCAACAAACGTTTTTGCAACGAAGACAAGATGGATTTTCTTTTTGATGAAATCGGAGAAATGCTGCTTGATTTCAACAATATCACCATTTCCATAGGAGTTGGCAACCAGGTGACCATGGATACCATCGGCATCTCATATAATAACGCCCTGAGCGCCCTCAATTATAAATTTTATACCGGCAAAAACTCCATAATCCATATAGAGGATATAAGCAATACCCAGAAGCTGTACCAGCTCAGTGATTCCAACGTGTACGCAAATCTCAGCAATATGCAGAAAGAGCTTTTGTCCCAGATAAAGCTGGGTGATCTGGATAAACTCTCAAAGACTGTGGAGAAGTTTTTTTCCTTCCTGACCGAAGTAAAAATGTTCACCGAGGAATACATCCGCGGTGTCTGTATTGAACTGATAATAAATGCTTATCAGAAAATATTTGAAACGGAAATAGAGGTCCAGGAAATCTTTCCGCAGTACCTCAATTCCATTCAGTCCATTTTAAAGGCCGAAACCGTCATTGAAATGAAATCAACTGTGAATCAGGTGCTGGAACATGTATGCAGCTATTTTAACAGCAAATACAACCTGAAGCACGGAAATCTGGTGGCCCAGATAAAGGATCTGGCCAAGAAGCGATATATGGACAATATAACGCTGACAGACATTGCAAACGAGGTATTCATGTCCCCCAATTATATATGTTCCGTTTTCAAAAAGGAAACCGGCGAGACAATAAACGAATATCTCATCAAGGTGAAAATGGAATCGGCCAAAAACATGCTGAAGGACACCAAAATGAAAATACTGGAGATTGCCGAAAAACTGGGCTATGAGAACCCCCACTATTTCAGCTATTCCTTCAAAAAATATACGGGACAGACCCCCCAGCAGTTCAGGAGTTAAAAACAAAAGGTACGCCGCATATCAATAAACTTCGCTGTCATGCGATATTATTGACACACGCCATACCTTTATCCGTAACGCCCGTTTCAAGCAAGCAGCAGATATCTGCCGCCTGGGTTGAAACGCTCATTTGTTATATTTCCATAATAATAGGAAGGATCATGGGCTTGCGCTTTGTTTTCTCATAAATGCAATCCTTTAAAGCTTCGCGGATTGCGGATTTTCTTATGGACCAATCCCCGTGGTTTTTGCCGTCACACTTGTATACGGCTTCCTTGGCTATTTCCTTGAGCTGATCCATCAGATCCTCCGACTCCCTCACATATACAAAACCCCTGGAAATAATATCAGGACCGGCCACCACATTTCCGGTATCGCCTTCAATGGTTATTACCACCACGATCAAACCGTCCTGGGACAGGTGTTTTCTATCCCTCAAAACCACGTTGCCCACATCGCCCACGCCCAGGCCGTCCACAAGAACTTTGCCCGCTGTGACGCTTCCGTTTATTTTGGCCGAGTCATTGGTGAGCTCCAGTACCTTTCCTATTTCCAGTATAAAAGTGTCCTCTTTCTGCATGCCCATTCTAACCGCAAGGTCCGCATGCTGCCTCAGATGCCTGTGCTCGCCGTGGACCGGCATGAAAAACTTCGGCTTTACCAGGCAATGTATGAGCTTGATCTCCTCCTGGCAGGCGTGGCCCGAAACATGGGTGTCGGCCAAAGCTTCGTATATTACGTTGGCGCCCTTTTTAAACAGCTCGTTTATTACTCGCGATATGAGTTTCTCATTTCCCGGAATAGGTGACGCCGATATTATAACAGTATCCCCCGGCACTATCTCAACCTTTTTGTGCTCTGAAAAAGTGATCCTGGTCAGGGCCGACATAGGCTCTCCCTGGCTTCCCGTGGTGATTATAACAAGTTTGTCCTGGGGAACCTTATCCATATTTTCCATGTCCACCAGCACGCCTTCGGGCACATTGAGATATCCCAGATCCATGGCCACATTGACCACATTTATCATACTTCTGCCTATAACGGTTACTTTCCTTCCGAATTTAACCGCCGAGTTAAAAATCTGCTGGACCCTGTGGACATTGGAAGCAAAGGTTGCCACCAGTATTCTGCTCCTGCAGTTCATGAAAATCTCATTGAAAGTCTGGCCCACAGTCCTTTCAGACATTGTATAGCCTTCCTTTTCAACATTTGTACTGTCGCACATCAGCAATAAAACGCCTTTTTTTCCAAGCTCCGCAAGTCTTGCCAGATCCATGGGTTTACCCTCGATAGGCGTATAATCGATTTTGAAATCGCCTGTGTGAATTATGGTTCCGATAGGCGTAAATATTGCCAGTGAAACAGAGTCGGCAATACTGTGGGTAGCCCTGATAAACTCCACCTTGAAGGCGCCCAGCTCAATAGTTTGTCCTGCCTGTACATTTTCCAGGCGTACCAGGTCAACCAGCCCATGTTCCTCCAGCTTGTATTTCACCAGACCAAGAGTCAGCCTGGTACCGTACACAGGAACATTCAATTCTCTTAAAACATACGGCAATGCGCCTATATGGTCTTCATGACCGTGAGTCAGTACGATTGCCCTTACCTTCTCTTTATTTTTAATCAGATAGCTTACATCCGGTATGACAAGGTCTATTCCAAGCATTTCATCCTCAGGAAAAGAAAGACCGCAGTCAACTACTATAATGTCATCGCCATATTCAAACGCTGTAATATTCTTTCCTATTTCCTGCAAACCACCCAGTGGTATAACTTTTAATTTCTTTTTACTTTTTGACACAATTAAACCTCCAATTTAACCATATAAAATAACTGCAAACATATTTTTTGTAATACAGTACTACTAATTCTTTCCACCAAATCCCTATTCTTTAACAGCATAATGCAATCTCGTCGGAAATTCTGAGTTCCCACGACTAAAAATAAATCCCAATATCACGGCGACCATCTATACGCCTCAAACCTTCAAATATCCGAAACTGCCGCAGGAATGCCTGCAACCACCCCTTCAGCAGTATCAACACCAAAAGACTCTTGCTCATAGTAAGTCAGCCACTTCAGCTTCATCTGAAAATATTAATAAAACCTCCTCGCTTACAAAACCGGTAAAATATACTTATTAACGGTGGATATTTAACATCGGCCTGTATTTAGTTAATTTTTTTAAATTTATTAAACACGGTTTCTTACCCGTAATTACAAACCTTTACTCAACGTTCTGGGATTGAACCTGGCGACACATGGTCCTCCCTTTTAATAACAAGTCTTCCCACAAAGAACAAAATTTTTTCATGTTCAACATTAAATCGTGAAAATGATTTTCTTAAGACTCTTGCAGAATATTTTTCCCAAAAGCTTACCAATTTTACAAACTTTTGAAGATAATCATAAAAAATTACAATTACTTATATAATTCTATCATATAAAAAAAGGTTTTTCCAGCATGAAATATTTCTATGGTTCATACGGGCTTCTCCCAGGTTTTACTGCCGCTTTCCCTTAAGCAAATCTCCATTTTTCAATATTTCCGAAGCTTTTAAATAAATATTGACACCATCCGTTTTTGATTCTATAATAATACTACTATTTAGTTACGATCTCTTTTGTTTTACCCGGACTATTAAACAAAGACGATTATGCGAAAAGCAGAAGTTTTACTTCTGCTTTTTGTATTTGTCCCAAAACCGCGGGGTCATATCCATCAGCATTTTCAAAGTCAATAAACAATCAAAAGCAATCAGATTGATTATAAGTACTATATTAAATTATGTCAATAATTTATATTCTTTATGTTTTTACATCCTCTAAAATTGTCCTGTCAAAATTTCAAACTCCACCGGGAAATTAATAAAATGGCATAACAAACTTCCAGTCTCAAAAATTTTATCAAAAAAATTTATTACTTCCCCAAACAATAAAAAAGCCCCTAAAGTAAATTTAGAGGCTTTTGGCTGCGGGTCAAGGATTTGAACCCTGACGAACTGAGCCAGAGTCAGTCGTGCTGCCATTACACAAACCCGCAATGCCGTCAACAAAAAGTATTTTAGCACAATTCCATTTATTGTGTCAACAGGTTTTTTATATTTTTATGATAATTTTCCCCGGTAGTCCCGGAATTATTCCGATTCCTGCCGGACAAGTGAACCTGTAAATCTTTTTTCACAGGTTCACCCTCTTATGAATCCTGAATTCCGGCTTCTGGCACTCAAAGCCTACATCTCCACCAGCTCGCCTTTCGAGAACAAATATATATACCGCTCGCTGACAGTCATTCCGGTGAGCTTCTCCAGCGCCCTGGCATAGTATGATATCTGCATTCCGTACCTGCCCTTGAGCTCCTGAAGGTTCCCATCGCGAATATAGTCAGTTTTATAATCCAGAAGAATGATTTTTCCGTCCTCTTCAAAATAGCAGTCTATTACACCCTGCAAAAGTATTTTTTCATCCTGACCGCCCTGGTTTTCCCCCTCATCTCCTATTGTGCCGTATAACTCGGTATACGGCAGTTCCAGGTTAAATGGGACTTCACGGTGTACGCCTCCTGCCGTATTCATCCTTTTGCATATAGGTGACATAATAAACCTACGGATTTTATTTATGTCAATAGAATCAGCCTGCTGACCGGTAATCAGCTCTTTTTCAACCATGCCGGAAATCTGGCTTTTTATATCGCTGTTTTCAAAATCCATGTGCTGCATGACAAAATGTATTATTGTGCCCTTTTCCGCTGCGGACAACCCCTTCTTTTCCTGCAGGAACACCGGCTTTTTTATGCTGGATTTACGCACTTCCGGAAGCTCTTCACCCTCGTCGTTTATGCTGAAATACCTCTTTATTTCCGTAACGGATATTTTGGTGGGTATATTTGTCAAATGGTTGTACCTGTATTTCCAGGACAGTCTCCGGTCTATCTCTGCGCATATCCCGTCTTCTGCCTCTCCGCTTCCGGAACCCTTCCCCTCCAGCCACTCCCATAATAAGCCCTCCTGTGCCGTAATGCCGGCCTCAAGCTTTTTCGCAGCTTCAATATGGCTTTGATTGTAAAGCTTTATTTCCCAATTGGATTCATCCTTTACGGTTCCGGAAAACTCGGTTCCCAGTCCGGCGGCGTCCCGGAGCTTTCCTCCATCCGGATGCCTTATGACCGCCGGGCAGATCCAATCCAGATAGTTCCGGGCTTTCAGCATTTCATGCACAGGCAGCTTTGTCAATAACTGCCGGCTGTCTCCGTGAAGCTCCGCCGAAGCCATCCATCTGGCTGCGGCTTTCTCAAGGTTACCGGCAGTACCCGTGAGAATCAGCTTTTCTCTCGCCCTTGTCAGGGCCACGTATAAAATCCTCATCTCCTCCGACAGGGTTTCCAGCTTTACCTTTTGCGCAATGGCCAGCTTGGGCGCGGAAGGATATTTTATCCTTTTTCTGTAGTCGACAAAATCAGGGCCGAAACCAAGCTCCTGATGGAGCAAAATACTTTTGTACATGTCCTGCATGTTGAATTTTTTTCCGCAGCCGCATAAAAATACAACGGGGAATTCAAGTCCCTTGCTTTTATGAATGCTCATCAGCCTTACCACATTGTCATTCTCTCCCAGAACCTTTGCGCTTCCCATGTCTCCCTTGCTTGTTTTAAGCCTGTCGATGAAGCTGATAAAATTAAACAGCCCTTTGAAGCTGGTCTTTTCAAACTGCAGCGACCTTTCAAACAACACCCTCAGGTTCGCCTGCTTCCTGTCACCATCCTGCATTGCGCCTACAATGCTGTAGTAGCCCGTATCGTTGTACAGCTGCCATATAAGCTTGTGGGTGGACATATAAAGGGACATGGAGCGCCACTGTTCAAGCCTTTTTAAAAAGCCGGCCGCCTTGGGGCCCGTATTGCTTTCAGTCACGGCCAGCAGCTTCAGTGCGTCAAACAGTGCCGCCTTGCGGTCGGCCAGCCGGAGCTCCGCCAGTTCGCTTGTGGTGAAGTTAACTATGGGGGATCTCAGTACCGACAGAAGCGGAATATCCTGATATGGATTGTCGATTATCTGAAGCAGCGACAAAACCACCTGTACCTCGGGAGTTTTAAAAAAACCGCTGGAGGTATCCGCAAAAGTCGGTATGGACGCGCGGGAAAATTCCTCGCAGAACACTTCAGTCCAGTTTTTAGTCGTTCGGAGCAATATGACTATATCCTTAAACTGCAGGTCCCTGTATTGGTTTATTTTTCTGTCAAATACGCTGAACCTCCTGCCGTCCTTATCCGGCTGAAGGAGCTCTATTATTCTGTTTGCAGCCATTCTGGCCTCTTTTTGAATATTGTCCAGTATCTCCTCCTCAAGCTCCTCCCCGGCTTCCAATGACTCCGGCAGGCTTTCCGCCTCTTCTTCTTCCTCCTCTGTCCGGGCTGACGAGGTATCGGCCAAAAGCAGCTCAACACTTCCTCCCGCAAATCTTTCCTCCCCCGTAATATCAGCATAGCTCGCCCCCGGATTCAGCTCTTCGGTTTCGGTATAGTCAAGCTCTCCCACACTTTCGGACATTATCTGCCTGAATATGAAGTTTACTCCGTCCACTACCTCTTTTCTGCTTCTGAAGTTTTTAAACAGGAGTATTTTTCTGTATAAATCGCCCGGCTGCTCCGCATAGCTGTTGTATTTGTCCAGAAACAGCTCGGGTTTTGCCTGCCTGAACCTGTATATGCTCTGTTTGACGTCACCCACCATAAACACATTCGGAGTGCCTCTGTCCTCTCTGGATATCATGCTTATTATTATTTCCTGCACCAGATTGCTGTCCTGGTACTCATCCACCAATATTTCGGTAAATCTCCGCTTATATGTATCCGCGATACCGGTAGGACGGATTTTTCCGTCTTCTCCGGTTTCAGACAGTATTTTCAGGCAAAAGTGTTCCAGGTCGTTAAAATCGACCGCCGTCTTCCGGCGCTTCTTTTCCGAATATCTGCCTCCAAACTCTATGACAAGCCGTGCGGCGCACTTCAGCACCGGATATATCACCTTGAGATCAGCGGCTATTTCTTCGGATTTCTGGAGAAAAACCTCTTCCTTCAGATTTTTTATGCAGGCTTTCAACTCGTCTCTCGTCTGCTTCACACTTTCCTGCAGCTGTTTATCCGCCTCGCTTCCGCAGCGGGGCAGGGTTTCAAACACATAAGCCTGCAGGCAGGAATTTATGGCATCCCAGCCATTGGCGGAATGTGAAATTCCGGAATGGCCGGCCGCTGCTTTTGGGCTCACCATGCTGCTTTCACAGATATTGCACAGTTCTTTGAGCTTGTCCGCATCATTGCAGAATACCGGCAGATACTTTTCAAACCCCGGAGCGTACTCCAGCTTTTTGCAGGCCGCGTCCATGAGCGCCTGCATACCCTTCAGACGGGTTATCACCGATTGCAGCAGTATCTGTCCCCATACGGTTCCGGCAAAATCCGCTCCGGAAGCCTCATTATAGTTTTCAACCTGGCTGAGGAGCCATTGCTCCGGCCATGGATAGCTCTGTACAAAACCGTATATGTTAAGCACCATATCCTGAAGCTTCTGGTCGTCGCGGTTGGAGCCGTAAGATTCCAGAAGCTCATAAAAGTCATTGTTATTTTCTTCGTCCTCATACAGCTCTTCAAAAAGCTCATTCAAGGTCTCTATTTTCATGAGCGAGGCTTCCGTCTCATCCAGAATCCTGAAGCCCGGGTCAATATCAATGCTCTGGAAATTATTCCTGATGACCTCAAGGCAAAATGAATGAATAGTTGTAATTGCCGCCTTGTTCAGCAGCGTCAGCTGCCTGTGTATGTTTTTCGATTCCTTTTTCTCCTCTATGACCCGTGAAATGGCGGCCCCGATCCTTTCTCTCATCTCTGTGGCAGCGGCATTTGTAAAGGTTACCACCAGTAAGGAGTCAATATCAACAGGCTCTTTTTCATCCATGATTTTCTGAATGATCCGTTCCACAAGCACAGCTGTCTTTCCCGCTCCCGCGGCAGCCGCAACCAGCAGGTTGCAGTCCTTTTCCGTTATGGCGGCATACTGTTCCTCAGTCCATTTTGTATCAGACATTGTTCAATCCCTCATTCGCGCTGGATGAGCTATTCCCATCCATTAGTAACAATACTGTTTTACTTCCGGGCAGCCTCTGTCATAAGCTGCCATACATCCTCATCAGCCCTGTCATGCAGCAAAGTAAAGCTGTTTTCCTGCTGAGTCAGGTCAAACTGGCAGATCGAAGAATAGCTGCAATACTGGCAGGAAGTCTGCTTCTTCTTTTTATACGGCTTTATGGGCACATTGCCCTTGGTTATTTCGGAACACAGGTCCCTGAGCAGTTTTTTGACATAGTCCCGTAAAACCGTAAACTGCTCCAGCGTGGCCACCGAAGATTTCCCCAGCGTATCTCCCTTGTTTAATCTGGCAGGTATGATCATGGAGCTACCTTCAATGGTGTTGTCCATGTGTTTTATAAGCTGAACGTCGGCCAGCAGCAGGCCCTTCATTTTGAGCTTCCTTATAATTGCCTTTTCAATCTCCTCGGGCTCGCCTGCGCCTGAAACCCTTATAATGGGATCATCCACTTTGAAGTAGAGCATGCCTCCCGGAAAGAACTCGCCTTCCTCCTGCCTGCCGGAATTTTCCCATATGGCGTCCAGATAGGTAATAAGCTGCATCTGCAAGCCATAATATACATCGCTCAGCCTGAAATCCTTCTCACCGGATTTGTAGTCCACGATCCTTAGATAGGTTCCCTCGCTTGTTTTCAAGGCATCTACCCTGTCTATCCTGCCCACTAAAGTTATTTTTTCTCCGGATTCAAGTTCAATGATTATGGGAGGAAGCTTTCCCCCTTCTCCGAAATCCACTTCATAGCCCACGGGTTCAAAGCTGCCCCGCCTGATGTGCTCGGCTATGAGCCAGACCGCCCGGGTCACCACTCTCTTGAGCCTTAAGGTCAGCGCCCTGAATCTTTTTGAGCTGCCCAGGATGGTATTCTGCATTCCCCCCAGCAGGTTGTCCACTATCAGCGACACCTGTTCCCTGCACCAATCCCGTTCAAAGGACCTCCAGGAAATGTCCTGTTCCTCCGCCATTTTAGAAAATCTCTCTATGACCGAATGCATGAAGGTTCCCACATCAGGAGGAGTCAGTCTGTATATTTTCCTCTCCCTGGCGCCCAGTCCGTATTGGACGTAGTATGCAAAGGGGCAGGCGGTATATCTTTCAATCCTGGAAACGCTGGAATACAGGTTGCTTCCATATAGCTCTCGTATTTTTTCCCTGTCCACCGGCAACGCTATATTTCTGTATTTAAAGGCATTATTCATAGTCTCGAGCCGCTCGGCCCATTCAGGCTGCTTTGAATACCACTGATGGACGGATTGCCATATTCCGCTTACATCCGCCCCCTTATTCTTTTCCTTCAGCGCCAGCACCAGCTGGTTAAATGCGGGTATGGGCGCTGAAATGGCCTGAAGGCTTTGCCGGGTGTTTTCCGGTTCCGGAAGGTTATTCTTCTCAGTTATCATGGGAAATAGCTTCCGGAGCCTGGAGATTATTATGGAGGGCCTCATGGTTTTGCCTTCATGGTCGGCAATAGGCCAGCTTACTCTAAGGTAATTCTTCGGCATGGCAAGCGTCCTGTAAATGAGGAACTGCTCGTCAAATACCCTGGCTTTCGTGTCATTGGCCAGTTCAATGCCCTTCTGGTTCAGAGCAAGCCTGTCTGAATCCGACAGAATGCCTTCGCTCATTCCCGCTGAAGGAAATATTCCGTCATTGGTGCCCAAAATATACAGAGCCTTTATTTCATGGCTTTTGGAGTGTTCCGCGCTTCCCACCAGAACCTGGTCAAGGGATACCGGTATTGTGGAAATCTTGTATTCTGCCAATCCGATTTTAAGTATATTGGCAAACCTTTCAATGCCAAGCGTATCATCTCCCAGGACCTCCACCACCTGATCGAAAACTTCCATGAGTATATTCCAGACCTGCTCATATTCATTTGCAAGCCGTAAATTGCCAGTGTCCGAAAATTGCCTGATATACTCCTCTATCCTACGGTCGGCTCCCATTTCAATCAGATAGTCATACAGGCATGCGCATATGTCGGCCGCTTTTTTCCTTCCTTTTGTCTTTTCCCTGAACCTGAAAAGCGGCTCGCAAATTTCCCTTCTCAATCCATTTATTTCAAAAAGAGCCTGTTCAAGCTCTGCGTCCAATCCGTCCTCGGACACCAGCTCAGGCGTCATTTTCCAGTCAGTGTCTTTTGTCCAGTAGCTCCCCCGTATCCCGCAGGCCAGCACATAATTTTCAAGCTTGTCTATACGGGATTTTTCAAAGCCTGTGAGGCCTGATTTCAAATATCTGAAAACAGCCTCATAGGACCAGTTTTCAATAAAAATATCGAGCATTGACAGAACCAGTCTCATTAAAGGATGATCCGAAATTTCCGATTTGGAATCTATAAAACAGGGTATGCCGTATTCCTCGAAGACCGCTTCTATGAGTTCACGGTAGCCTTCCAGGTTTCTCGTGACGACTCCGATATCCTTGAACCTGAGCCCATTATCCCTGCACTGTCTGATAATGTCCCTGGCGCATTCCTCGATTTCGGAATATATATTTACGGCCTCAAAAAGCTCTATGTCGGCCGTGGCTTTCCCGTAGGGCCTGTGCGGATACTGAAAATAGTTTGCCTCAAGGCTTGCCAGCTCTTCGCTGTCAGCGAATCTGGGCACTTTACCGCCGTTTAACCCCACGGAGCGCAAAACGGTCACCAGGTTTTCCTCCGCAGTATTTACAAATTTTTTATAGGTTTTTTTTGCCGGAGAGAAAATATCCGATATATCCGAACCTTCGTCCTCCAGAACATCGGTGCATATGGTTATATACACCATATTGGCCTTTTGCATAAGCTTTGCAATAACCTGGAATTCCTGGG
This sequence comes from Bacillota bacterium, assembly GCA_023397905.1. Classification (GTDB taxonomy): domain Bacteria; phylum Bacillota; class Clostridia; order Acetivibrionales; family DSM-1351; genus Ruminiclostridium. Next base: position 27,642 of record JAEWSZ010000169.1, read on the forward strand.
GCGTAAAGCCCGAAAATCCGTCTATCCATATCTCCGAATCATCATACATGGCCGTACGGTCAAGCTTGTCCGACAATATGGTAAGTTCGTCGTCGGCATCTCTGTATCTGGCAGCCAGCATGTCCTCAAAACGGGAATATATCAATTTTATTTCTTTCAATTTTTCAAAAAGATATGTGTCTTCCCCTGACTTCTCCAGAATAACTTCCAGGTCCCCGGGATATACATTATACCTTTTCAATTCCGTAATGAGACCCGCAATGGTATTTACAAAACCTTTGCTGCCGGCGGACTTGTGAAAGATCGCAAAGTCGTCCTTCATCCTGTCCAGAATATTGTATAATATCATACACTTACCGGCGGGATGGATATGGGGATAGGTTATTCCGCCCGTCTCATTCAGAACCCTGTATGCCATTCTTCTGAAGCTGAGCACCTCGGTCTTTAAAATGCCCCCGGTCCCAAGATTGCCTATGAGATCGCTCTCGGCCTGAAAGGTATATTGTTCCGGAACAAGCAGCACCAATTTTTTTGTATTGTCGGCCAGAAGCGTCGATTTTATCTGATTCAGGCAATAAAATGACTTTCCCGTGCCGGCCCGCCCGTATATAAATTGAAGTCCCATATTTTCTCTCCCCTGTATATTGTTATGCCTGTTGTATTCCTCTATTACGGATTAGTGCTGCGGTGATCAGGTAAAACAACGCCGCAGTGACTATGGCCGAAATCAGGCCGCCTTCGGAGTCAAAGTTTGAAGTGTAAAATACCGTATTGGTAGGCAGAACATTGTCCGGATAGCCCACCAGCACAAAGCAAATCAGATTGTTGACCGTGTGGGCTCCTATGGCCGCCTCCAGCGAATTTGTCCTCACCGTTACCAGCGCAAATGCCATTCCGATGACAAAATAGTTGAGCACCATGCAAAGTGTGCTTATAAAGCCCTGCTCTGCCGAAGCAAAGACCTCGGGATTGGCAAGATGGGGTAGTGTAAAAAGGATCCCCGATATCACCGACAGTATTACGCCGTTTTTTATCTTCACTCCGAAGCTCTGAATGACATACCCTCTGAACACAAATTCCTCAGTCGCGCTCTGCAGAGGCGTCATAATCAGAATAAGCGGCAATGTGACCCAGAACTTTGAACCTTCAAAGGAAAAAGTATAGGATCCGGGATTGAGCACATAATCCGCTAAAGTCCCAAGTGCGATAAGTGTACCGAAAACCAGGAAACCCACAAAAAACCTGCTCCACTTAAATTTTTTTCCTGGGTTTATCAGTGTGCCGAAAGGCCTGTTATGTATAAATTTCACAGCGATAAAAACTCCCAGCAGCATGCAGTATATGGATAAATTCGTAAATATATAGTTTGAAACAGGACCTGTGTACTTATTCAGGAATCCCATAACATCCGTCTGCAGAATAGGGTCGTATAAAGCCTCCCTGTTGCTGATTAAAGCGTATACGAGCGGCAGCGTACCTACTATGCCTCCTATGAAAAGATAGAAATGCAGAATCACAAATATGGATGAAAGAAACCTTGAAGGCCTGATATCTCCGGTTTTTGCCAACTCCTGATATTTTACTGTCACAATATGTCCCCCTGTAGTCAAATGGCAGCTGCGAAATAAAGTAATTTTAATGTTTTGTGAATATATTATTCTGTGCCGGTACGCAAGTATAACTAATATCAATGGGAAGCACGTATAGGTATGGCGTGCATCAATAGCTGAGCGCATTGCAGGATTTGATTTTAGCTGTTGGCGAGGAATTGGTATTTTAGCTGTAAAACAGACAGGAGGTCTGTTTTAGCGAACTATGAGCCCACGGATGGTGAATGTGAGCGACAGCTAAAATATCAAGGCAGAGCCTTACAGCTAATTCAAATACTGCACTAAGACGAAGCTATTGATGCGCGGTGTACCTTGTGCTGCACATTGACTGCAGATTAATATGGGAGTACCAGCCATAATTGAAGTTTCACATATATTAAATTTGTTATTTCGCAACACCCCTATTTGAATATTATAACATTCTGCCATTGTTAATAAAATCCCTTTTATTGACTCTGGCTTCCGGGTCCAGGGTTATCCTGCCATTCCTGAGTACTGCCGCGCTTCTTCAGAACGCGCCAGGGCATTTGAAGCCTCCATCCCGCTCTGCAAAGCGCCCTGCTGCCAGCGGTGTATTGCCGACACATGCTCTCCTGCGAAGAAAACTCTGTTATTGTATTCCGGCAATGTCATAGGATATGAGAACAGTTTTTTCTGCTCCGGAGTAAAATAGCAGAAAGCCCCTCTGAACAGCGGGTCAGCTTCCCAGTTCTGGGTCTTGAATTCGGTCACTATCCTGTCCAGATAGCCTCTGTCCAGTCCGTGAACCTCTTCCACATCTCTTTTTATTTTGGCAAACCTGTCCTCGTCGGTCATATTTCCCAGCCTCACCGCATCCAGGTTGAAATTGTATGATGCAATTATAACTCCCGGTTTATCCGAACCATAGGGATCAGCCTCCGAGGGTGGCGCAGTATACCATATGGTAGTGACCGGCAGGTCTGTGTATGAACCTCCGCCCTTAATGCCCTGATCCTCCCAGAACCTCCTGCTGCAGTTAAATATTGTCTTCTGGGCGTTTCCATATGTGACCTCCTTGATTGCCTGCATTTTAATGCTGCTGAACATTGGTCTGATATCAAAGGTCCTTAAAACAGAGAAGGGAACGGCGCATATTACATAATCGAAGTCGGCATACTGTGTATTGCCGGAGCTTTTGGCAGTATAGGCAATCGTGACTTTATCCCCACCCCTGTCATATATTCCGCTGACCGCATTGCCCGCTCTGTAGTCGACCTTGCCAAGCAAGCCTGCGGGTATGCCGGGATAGTAGCTTTCAGGCGCGGAAGTGCCGAAACTGTTGTAAAATGCCAGCGGCAAGTTTACCATCCCGCCTTTGATCTGGTACATAAACCAGAAATTTACCGGAAAATACTCCTGCACAAAATCCACGTAGTTATTGTATAAGAATTCCCCTCCAATGGGGAACAGATTTGACAACAGGTTTATGGCTTCCTGGCTCAGCTTCCTTCTCTGGAACATCTGCCTGGTGTTGAGACTGTCCCAGAGCAGTAACGGCTTGCTGTACTGAGGTTTTACCCGGATTATTTCACTTCTGGCTTCAGGAGGCGCTTCCAGAACGGGAGCCTCTATTCCGTAATAACCCAGCTCCTGCCATGGGGTTTGGGCCTCCCACGCCGAAAGGCCATATGTGGGGTAAATATATTTCATCACATTTTCGCCCAGAGGATCATTTCTCACCCTGATCTGATGCAGATATATGAAAGTGCTTGGATCTGTCTGTATAAAGGGTTCTGTGTCAAGTCCGAACAGGTTGATATAATGCCATACGGTCTCATGATTGACAGGGATCCTCATAGCGCCGAATTCACCGCGCAGCTGCTTTTCCCTGTCAAAATAATATGTATACACTCTTCCGCCCAGCCTCTGGTCGTTTGCTTCAAATATGGTAATATCGGCCCCCAGCTTTCTCAATTCAAAAGCCGACGACAAGCCGGCCAGCCCGCCGCCTATTATTCCTATGCGCTTTCCTTTCAACCTCCCCGGAGGGGCTATTCCCGTTATATCCTCCGGCGGTCTGAACGCCTCGAAAATCGGATAAAAGTCTTCCGTATGGCAGGCTCTGTATAAAGCGTAATATGACATGTAATACCTTTCTTCATTTGTGGGATTGTCCGGCTGATCGGGCCTGGGGATATTTGCATATAAAAGATTTGGACATATTCTCATAATTCACCTGATTAACATAAAAAATATTTCTATTCATGTATATGAAATAATAAATATATTTGTGTAACCTTTGCTAATATAAGAAGAATAAGTATAATAAAAATATGAAGTTATATTAATATGCACATCAGTATATTTTGCGGCGTGCCGGTAACAGGCAGGCCATAACTGCAAGAAGTTTTTAAACAATTTGGGAGGTGTTATGTATGTATGACGTTATTATAATCGGCGGCGGTCCAGCAGGATATGCGGCGGCGCTTTACAGTTCCAGGGCAAAACTTGACACCCTGGTCATAGAAAAAATGTTTACAGGCGGTCAGATAGCCACAACCGATGTATTGGAAAACTATCCTGGTTTTGAGGAGCCCATCGGCGGCGCCGATCTGGCCCTGAGAATGGAAAAACAGGCGAGAAAATTCGGAACCGTTGTATTAAATGATGAAGTTCTGGATATAGATCTGGACTCTGATATAAAGCTTGTAAAAACCAGGACCGGTTCCTATGAAAGCAAGGCCCTCATCCTTTGCATGGGTGCATATCCAAAGGTATTGGGGCTTCCAAAAGAAGACGCCTTCAGAGGCTCCGGCGTATCCTATTGCGCCGTGTGCGACGGAGCATTCTTCAAGGGTAAAACCGTAGCCATTGTCGGCGGCGGCGATACTGCAGCGGAAGATGCCCTCTATCTGGCCAGATTTTGTCCGAAAATATATATAATTCACAGAAAGGACAAAATGAAGGCAACCCAGGTACTTCAGGATGAATTGTGCTGCAACAAGAAAATAGAATTTGTATGGAATTCCGTAGTAGAAGAGATTACCGGCCAGTTTGGCGTTGAGGGCATAAAAATAAGAAACCTGATAACACAGGAAGTATCCCTTATGAGCATTGACGGTTTGTTTATAGCAATAGGTCTCACACCGAATACGGTTCTGGTGAGAAATAAGCTTCGGCTGAACCCCGAGGGTTATATCCTGACAAATGACAGGATGGAAACAAATATCCCCGGCATATTTGCCGCGGGCGATATCCGGGATAAATATCTGAGACAGGTGATCACAGCTGCCTCGGACGGCGCCACCGCAGCCTATTCCGCGGAGCTTTACATCAACCGGCAGAAGTAAATTACCTGCTGAAGGCAAAGGTTTCAACCTTAGTTGACTTTATGAAAACAAATGGTAATAAAAATGAATTTTTCCTTAATTCAATAATTATTCCGCGGTTTTTTAATTTTTTAAAGGGAAATATAATCATGGGCGGAGCGAGCATTTTGTGTATACACTGATATTCTCCGCATCTTAAATCCACAAGTGGATTATCAAGTAAATAGGAGGGTGATTATATTGAAGGTTAAGGATGTTATGACAAAAAGCGTTGCATATGTAAATCCTGCGTCAACTGTTGTGGAAACCGCACAGCTGATGCAGCAGCACAATGTGGGATCAATCCCTGTTTGCGACCAGAGCGGCGTAGTAGGTATCATAACCGACAGAGATATTGTAGTCAGATCAATCGCTACCGGCAAAAACCCGCAGCAGACACCTGTTACCGAAATTATGACGACGGGTGTGGCAACCGTTTCTCCCGAAATGGATATGAGAGAGGTTACACAAAAAATGGCTTCCAGCCAGATACGCAGGGTCCCTGTTGTTGAAAACAACTCTCTTGTGGGAATAGTGGCCCTGGGTGACGTGGCTCTTGACGCCAAGTGGGATACCGAAGTTGCCGAGACTCTGGTAGGAATCTCAAAACCATCCAAACCGCAATAATCAGGCCGAAGTACTTGAAACCGGACAACGCCTGGCAAAGTCCGGATAAACAAAAAGTTGAAGAGCCGGTAGCACACTGCATACCGGCTTCTTCCTTTAACCGCTTTATCCCGTTTTTTGCCCAATCACAGTCAAGACCTTATCTTTAAGATTTTTACATTGGTTTTTTAATTTCTATATCCTGACCTATTTTTGAAAACATTGATTCGGAAGTTGCGGTAATAGTGACATTATAGTCCGTATCCTTCATTCCCGCAGTTAATTTTATAAACTGCTTCACCAATTGCCCCTGCTTGTTGATGTATACCTCATATTTATAAGACAGGCCGTTATTATATATATCTTCCAGATTCATGCCATAGTCCGCCAGATCTGCCGGGATAAATTCGTTCAGGATATCGGTGCTCATTTTAAGCCGGTATTTCAACACTTCTTCACCGTTCAGAATGGCTTTTCCCTCAGGTATAACATTTATTCTGCCATATAGATCAAGGGTGTTTTGGATCTCCTCCCGGTTGGCCGCGTCATCATAGTATGGAATTCCATAGATTGCCGCATCTTCCTCTGTAATAATGCTCCACTCCCCGGTTTCGGGATCTTTGGAATATAACTTTCCTCCTACGTTTACGGTTTCATAATCCATGCTTTCATCGGGATATCCCGGAATGCTCGTGGTAACTTTTGATTTCGAAGTGGAATCAGCCCCGTTTATGACACCGTTCATCGTATAGGAAAAGCCGAACTCCTCTCCGGTGATGCTCTCTTTCATGGACATATCCATGCTGGAGCTGTATTCTCCTTTGAAATTGAGCATATTTTTAAGTGCATTGTACAATATAGGATTTTTTACAGCACTGCTGTCTTTCAACGCTGCAAGGTTTGTTTTTGTGTTCCAGTCCAGTTCCAGTCCCAAAGCATCCGCCACGGCTTTTACCGGGACCATAACGTCGCTTCCCTTTGTCTGAGGAGCGTTGGCCAAAGTAATTTTATTTCCCTGAGCCGCCGGGTCACTGTATGGATTTCCGCTGCCTGCGTAGTTTACATAGGCAGTTTTGTCACCTGCGCTCATATAAATATTGCGTCCGGCATTTGCGGAATTTTTTATGACAATGTTTCCGGTCTGGGCATCCGTATTGACATTTGCCCCTGTCAATGAAAATATACCTGCCGGCGCCATTATTTCTCCGTTCAATATTTCAGGAGCTGCGGACGGCTTGATAATATCTCCGTTAAATGTAATAACCGGTTTCTTCAGCTCATCGGCCTTTTGCCTTACAGTGTTTTCAGACATTTTAAATTTGTATAGAATAGTTGCAATCTGTTCCTTGGTGGGAATGCCAGCCGGTGAAAACACATCCGTTTTAATACCGCTCATAAGATTGTTGGCCACAGCAAACTGGATTGCGGGTTTTGCCCAATCCGACATTTTGTCTTCGTCGGTATATTTCTCCAGGTCCTTAAGACCCTGGTCCGCCAGGATTGCTTCCTTGGCCACCAATAGATAGTTCAAAAGCATCATTGTGACCTGTTCTCTGGTACACATGTCGTTGACACCAAAATTCCCGTTTCCTGTTCCGCTGACGATACCTGCTCTGCTGGCCGCTTCCACGTAGCGAAAAGCCCAGTGGCTTACGGGTACATCTTTAAACGTCGCTTTCGAAGGTAAATTTGAAGTGTCAACCCCCAGCGCTTTTACAATAAGCGTTGCCAGTTCCGCTCTTGAAATCGCCTTGCCCGGATTAAAATATCCGTTGGTGTCGCCTGTAATTATATTATTTCCAACCATCCATTCCACTGCAGCTCTGGCATATGCGGAACTTTTATCCAGATCTTTTACAGTTGCAGCCTGCACCTGTATTGAATTCATGAACAATCCGCCAGCCAATACGGTTACCGCCAGAAATTGCGCTGCCTTTCGCATCCTCTTGTACATATGTCACCTCAAAATGAAATTTATAAATCCATGACAATATTATCAAGATTATGTCAACTATTCTAGCTGTAATTGTTGCCAGTTTACTTTTTCATTCCGGTGTAAATTAAAACGGCATCTCTTAAAAACTCCGCAGCTCCGGGACGTATTTTGTCGTAGTAGTCCTTAAACCTCTCATCGTCAACATACATCTGCGCAACGCCAGCATGGGCTTCCCTGCTGTAGCTTGGCCATGTGTAGCAGAGCCACTGGCGGTGCAGGCCGGCAGCTTTCTGTGCCAGCTCTCCCTCTGGATCGCCTTCATCCATAGCTTTTTTCAGAGTCTCACTTACGTCGGCGCCCAGTCTCTCAAGTTCGGCATACTGTTCTTGTGTCAGCCCTCTAAGCTTATCGTTGGACTGGGCTATCACTTCATCACCATATTTTTCCCTGACCTCCCTGCCGTATTTTTTTTCGTTTTCATCAATAAGATTTTGTTTAAAACCTTCAAACTTTTCTTTATCAGTCATTTTAATTCTCCATTCTGATGCCTCTATGGTTTTCCCAATATTGGCAATCAACAAATCCAGTTGTTCACGTCTGGCCAGGAGTTTTTTGCGGTGTTCTCTCAATGCCTCCGCCCCATTATATTCCGGTGCGGTGATAATACTCCTTATGTTTTCCAGGCTTACTTCCAACTCCCGGTAAAAAAGTATCTGCTGCAGCTTATCCACCTCGGCCCGGCCATATATACGGTATCCAGACGAACTGATCCTTGCCGGCTTAAGAATGCCTATTTCATCGTAATACCTGAGTGTCCTGGTGCTGATACCTGCCATTGCCGCCAGTTTTTGCACTGTGTACTCCACCTTTTTCCCTCCTGTCCTCTTTTTAATGCAACCATGGTTTATAAATTGACACACCACAATGTATCAATTGGAATTTCCAATGTTAATATACACCTTTACGCAGCGTAAAGGTCAATAGGGTTTATTAAAGTTTTTTCTAAGTTTTTCGATAATTTTAATTTTTCCTCTCCGGCACCTATTATTTCCTGGGCTCATAAAATGTAATAGTATTTATACATATGTATTTTATAAGAAAGGACCCGTCATGAGCTATACTCATCCGTACGGCCATCCCCAGGGGACCGCGCACAGGCCAGCCAATTTGCTGAGACAGATAATAATTGCAGAGATCATTGCAATCAACGGATACCAAAGCCATATAGCCAATTCAAATATGCCAGAAATTAACGCTGTATGGTATCATATAATGCTTGATGAAAAAAGACATTATTCGCTGGCAATAAACCTGCTGAGAAAATATGATCCCATTGAATACAAATATTTTATTTCGGCACAGGAACAAATTTCCGGACCAAAATCGCCCATGCAGACGTATAAGCCATCATACGACAGGCAGATCATACTCAATAATCTGAGAGAAGATATAAAGGGCGAGCTTGAAGCCGTAATTCTTTATGAGGAGGAGCTGGCCGAATTCCAGCAGAAGGATATCCGCTCCGCATTGCAGGCTATAATCGATGATGAGAAGGGACATACCGAGCATCTCACTCAGATATTGCTGAAATATGACTCGGACTCTCACAATTTAAACAAAGGTTAAAAAAAGGACCGCCGGTTTCAAGAACATGCCGGCGGTCTGCGCATTTTTAAAGAGGTTGACTTCTTATTTTTTCAGGTTTCTTTCTGCATATTCAATCATTTTTCTGACCATGTTGCCGCCGATTTTACCGGCGTCCTTGGCCTTTATATCTCCATTGTAGCCATTCTTCAGCGTAATGCCTTCCTCGTCGGCAACTTCGTATTTCAGTTTTTCAAGACCGTTTGCAGCTTCGGGTACCAGATTTTTTTTATCATTTTCTCCCATAAAGCACCGCCCTTTCTCTGAACTCTCATTCACCGGAGTGTATTGGCATGCCGATTTCGCATGGAACAATATTTTATCCTTTCGGATATTATATATTATTTGCATAAAAAAGCAGCCTATCCTGTAAAAAATATTGAATTGCAGGTTATAATTATATTGGTGCTATTTGGTACTATTTTTCACAATACAGTATTTTTTACTATTATCAGTTTTATTTGGCAAAATAATAAAACAAGTATTAATCTATATGTTTGAACTGCGGCAGCCAATCGCGGCTGGCTTCGAACATTTCCCTCACCATACTTTTGATTTCCGAAAGACTGAGCACGGCAGAGGTCAGCGGATCAAAATAAACCGATTGATAGATTTTAGCGAGATCTCCCGTAAGCGCTCCCTCTACAGCCAATTCTTCGCACCTTGCAGAAATATTTGTCAATATAGCCAGCTGTTCCGGCATGGCTCCCACATGGAATGGCTTTATCCCGGCTTTGGAGGCCAGCACTGGAACTTCGACGCAGCAGCCTTCCGGAAGATTGTCTATAAGTCCGAAATTTCTCACATTTCCGTTAAATTCAAAGAGTGTGTTGTCCCCAAATACCGCATTAAAGATGGTAGCCGCATATTCATGGCTCCTCTGCAAATCAATGGGCTCATCAATAAATTTCTGGAATTCCTCTCTCCTGTGTTCATCGCGGTTTTCAAGATTTTTAAGCACTATGAAGGGATGCCCCGGATTCCAGCCGGTTCCGTGAGTGCAGTATTTCTCCAGTAAATCCTCTCTCTTTCTGAACCAGGCGTTATATTCCGAATTGTGCCCGCTGGATTCCGTCACGTAATAATCCAGGTGCAGGAACATTTCGTTTCTGACCTGCTCCTCATTATATATTTCCGGCTTTTTCACAGCTTCTCTGATCAAAGGATATGCGTCCTTACCGTTCCATTTAAAATCCAGATAAAAAGCCTGGTGATTTATTCCGGCACAGGTATATGTGATCTCTTCCATTGGAGCGTTTATCCACTTTGCCAGCATTTCCGCTGTCCCCTGTACACTGTGGCACAGGCCAGTGACATTCACCTGGCTTTTTTCCTGCATGGCGCGGCAAAGCATGGCCATTGGGTTAGTGTAATTCAAAAACAGGGCGTCCGGGCAATATTTTTCTATATCCCGGCATATATCCAGCATAACGGGAACAGTCCTCAGAAATCTGAAAATTCCTGAAGGTCCTCTTGTATCTCCGATATTGATATTTACTCCGTATTTTTTGGGTATTTCCAGATCTGCACGTAATTGCTGCGTTCCGCCCACGGCAATTGTACACAGCACACCGTCCGCGCCCTTAAGCGCCTGGACCCTGTCGGTGGTGGCCGTTAATTTTGCGGGATAGTTTCCTGCGGCAATAATCCTCTCGGCGGCGGCCTTCGCCATGGAAAGGTTCTCTTCGTTCACATCCATAAGCGCTATTTCACAATCTGAAAAGGCGGGATAAGAAAGTATATCCCTTATGAGATTCCTTGTAAATACAAGACTTCCCGCTCCAATAAAAGTTATTTTTTTTGACATGGATATTCGCCTCCATTTTTTTATTTTTACACTAAAAAAACACAAAAATTTATCAACCTATCAGAATAAAAAGCTCAGTCCCGACATTTGATTTATCTCTATTGTAAATATATAATAGTCATATATAAATAAACTAATGTGCTGAGTTTATGTACAAAATTGCTATTTTGTGAGGCCATATGATACTGATTTCCGGCAACAATTTATTGAAAAATACAACAGAATCCCTGATTTTAAAAAAGGATTACAGCCTGTGCGTAAACAGCTGCGGATATCAAAAATTTATAACCCGCAATTTTTCCATAGAGAGGGAAAAAGGCACGCCTGAATACCAGATAATATATATTGTCAACGGAAAGGGCTATTTTATGCTGGAGGACACAGAGACGGAAGTCAACGCAGGCGAGTTTATAATTTACAAACCAAATGAGCCCCAGTACTACAGGTATTCCTTCAAGGACTCCACAGAGCTCTACTGGATCCACTTTACCGGACACGGTGCGGACTATATTTTGCGGAAGACCGGCATGCTGGAGAAAAGCATATACACTGTCGGAGTACAGGATATATATATTGAATTGTTCAAAAAAATTATTGACGAGCTGCAAAAGAAACGTACTGCTTTTGAAGACCTATCGTCAGCCTTTTTGCAGGAATTGCTGGCCCATTTTGCGAGAGCCCTTTCGTCCCTTGCCACAAACAGCAATGTTTACAAAAGCAACGATATTGAAAAAATCCTGGCACTGATACACTCAAACTACAGCCAGAAATATTCAAACAAATATTATGCCAAGGTATGCAATCTGAGCCTGTTCAGGTTTATTCACAAATTCAAGGAATGCACCGGCATGACCCCGCTGGAATATATAACCCATATACGGATAAACGAGGCCAAATATCTCCTGTCCTTTTCTTCCATGAGTATCTCAAAGATCGCCACAATTGTAGGCTATGACAACCCTCTGTACTTCAGCCGTGTGTTCAACCGTGTGACCGGCTCTTCACCAAGCCTCTACAGGGCGAACAGCCGCTGAAATCGGTTAACGGGAACAGCGTATTGACTTTCTCATATTATGTGTACACTGTTGGAGAAGATATCCATAATATATCTTCCGCTCTGAGATAATATTAGTTTACACTTTTAGATTAACACGCATTATCCTTATATCCCTCTAAACTATATAAAAAACCGCAGTTCAAGTTAATTGAATGTGCGGCTCTCTCTTTGTATCTAATTTTTTATAGTTCTAAAGAAGTATGTTAATGTTTATTTCATTTTGTACTGATTTTCTGGTGGTATACCTATTCTTACTAAATTTGTACCTGCAAACCTCTTTATTCACTTATCTTGTATACTACTATCTCCAAATCCAAAGGTTTAAAAGTAACATAGAAGCCCATTGATTGAACTATAACCACTGTGTATTTTTGAGTATGAGGTGTTTTTGATAAATAATTGTAGCTAGTTTCTACCCAGCTATATGTAGCGCCTCCATCAACTTTGCCACCACACCATGCGTTTGCAGGTATAACTAATTCTCTTGTCTCTTTTACCTTACCCTGTGTCTGGTATTCTTCTGCTATACCTATCAAGTCGTTAGCAATAGAACTAATATTATTTACTCCAGCCAAAGCACTCATTACCTCTGTGGCTGCACTGGCTGACAGAGCTACGCCATTACTGACTCTATATATCTCTTCAGATTCAATTAAATAACCTAACGTTAAGTGATTTTCTGGTGATGAAATTACTACTGTTTTTGGGTTCTTAGTATTTATTATTACTATAAAAGTAATTACCAAAAGCAATAGAATGCCTAATACAGCTAATATCTTAATATTTCTTTTACACCATTTTAAAATCATTTTTATACTGCTATCTTCCATTCTTCTCCTACCTTTAATTTATTTCCCTATATTATAAAATTCTCGAAAATGATACATATGATTATAATTTAAACAACGAAATGCTTTTCAATAAACTTTCTGAAATATCTATAGTACAAGCCGCCCCACATTGGAGTTTTTTTATAATAGTAAAGACTTTTATCTGTCAAATCAACTATGATGGGCATCTCAAACGCCGCAAAGTGTTTTTTAGGTCTCGCGGCAACGAATTTTTTGGCTTCAGCCGAAACCTTTTCCGATACCAATACATTGAAAGATAATATGCCGTTCTGGAATCCACGGGGTAAGCCCTCGTATATTTTCAAAGCATAGTCCATACAAGCTGATGAATAATTAATAATATCATTTAAATCTATCTTATCCGAACAGGATACAAATGAAAAATTTTTCATTTTTGTAGCAAATACTATGTCATCTTTTTCTTCATACATCCTTTTCACACTAAAAGAATCTACCTGTACTTCATCCATCTTGGAAAAACCCCGCAATATAACTTCCAGATAATCATTATAATTCATCTTCGTACCTACCCCGTATTTTTAATAATTTACCTGCTGCAAACAATGTCTGTTTTTTATATCCTTAAAATCCCATATAATTATACAGATTATAGTTAATATTAACAATATAATTTTTTAAAAATGCTGCGGATTAAATTATGTTCAGCCTCCTGGCTTAATGGTTAGCTGTTTCTTTCCAGGTTGCTCCGCCATCGCCGGTTTTCAGTATATTATATCCCTTTCCAATAATCCAGCCGATTTTGCCGCTTGTAAAAATCATTTTTTCAATGTCCGGGTTTTCAGGTCCCAGACTTATGGCAGCCTTTTCCCAGGTGTTACCTTTATCCGATGTCCTGAGCATTGTATCTCCGTCTGTAACAAAGCCATGTTTACTGTCGCAAAAACTATATAAAAGAAAATTATTTTTTTCTGATAATGCCGCCTCAGAAGTGAAGCTCCAGTTGTCCCCGCCGTCTGCAGTGGAATAGAAAACAATGCTGCTCCCATCTTTCAAAGGCAAAAACCCATCTTTATCTGAAAAAAACAGCGGCGGCATTGATATGAAATCCATATCCTTATACCTGGCAGGTATCTGAATATCCTCAGCACTCCAGGTCTTCCCCCCATCCTGTGTCGAATACAAATATACAAACCCTGAAACAGGTTCATACCCTGTAATCCATCCGTTTTTTTCATTCAGGAAGCTTATTCCGGTTTTATCTCCGGCAAAAGGAATTTTGCCGTCTTCGTTCTGCTGCGGATCAGCCCTGGAGACCACTTTCCATGTAACACCTCCGTCCCCTGTCCGCAGTATGGCAACGCCCTCATGCATCATTGCCACCCCTTGATGTACTAAAATCCATCCGTTATTTTTATCAATAAAATCCATATCAGCCCATCCTGATACGTCAATATCGCTGACAGTGGACACATCCCAGGTCCGGCCTTGATTTTGAGTCCGGTAAATAGTAATATGGTTACTGCCTTCCATATTGCCGCCAACAGCCCATCCATTTTTTCCATCTATGAAGATTGTATTAAAAATGACCTCATTTTCAGGTATGGATTCCGGTGTAATATCTTTCCAGCCATCCCCTTTTTCATTAATCAGGTAAACTTTTTTGTTTTGTACAAATGAACTGTTATACTTATTTGACAGGGTTTTATCTGAAACAGAATTTATGGCTTTCTCATTTCCGCATGCAGTTAAAGATATTATTATTACGGCAGCCAGTACAATGGCCAACAGCTTCTTCATCTTTTGTCGCCTCCGGTATTTCGTTCTTTTTATATTAGACGTACCGGCATTTGATAAAGTTCTCATTTATGCATTTATATGCCATCAGGCCAATACTTTACTATCAGACCTATTTTATATCCGGAATAAACCGGAGTCAACTGTTCTCAATTGGAATATTAACAATATAAATTTATGATATGTCTATATATTTTATCAATGTTGTTATCACAATCATTTTCAAATAATTCAGTATTTTCATCCTGTCCGTTCATGTTGGAAACCCTTATATAACCGGTTTTGGCCGCCTGTATTTTTATATCGGCATCACAATTTTTTTCCAAATCCTGATAACAGGCGGATTCGCCATTAACCGCGACCAATAATATATCCGGGTCAAAAACTCCCATAACCTTATTTATTACATTTCCAACAGAATAATCATTTCTATCCAGAAAATAATTCAATGAGACGCTTCCTCTGCAAAGCTCCTGTTCGCATTCCTCTGCAAGACATACGGCATTATAGCCGTCAACTCTGAACTTGTTTTTCAGTTTTTCAGACAATTGATTCAGATTTCTGCCGGGCAAATTACATATTAGAATTACAGGTATGTCATCTGTATCATGGGGAGACCCGGTCTGCTCCGCTTGTATGAAGTCCTTGTCTTGCATATGTTTCAAGGATTTTTCCATTAAAATCTCTTTTACTTCCTTTACACAATAGTTTTTCTTCCCGCTCAAAATATCATAAACCCATGACGTAATTACAGGTGCGGCAAAACTATTGCTGTTTCCCGTCACTCTGCTGTTCCCTCCGAAGTCTGTCAGACTATGTGCGCTGCAGGCGGTTATCTCTATGCCGTCAATTGGTCCCGTATTACAGACAAATTCTCTTCCCTTGAGAATTTGCTTTTTGTCGCACCTTACTCCTATCACATTGTCCAGGGAGGCAGGGCAGGTAAATAAATTCCGGTTGTTGCAGGCAGCTATTATCACTGAGCCTTTCTCCGAGACATAATCCACAGTTTTTCGGATTTCCTCAAAATCCTTGTAATCAATCGTTCCAAGACTTATATTTATAATTTTTATTCCGTTGTCTCCGCACCAGCTCAAAGCCCTTATCAACTGGGCTTTTGTTCCCTGAAATGAATGGGCATTCAGTATCTTTATGCTGGATACTGACGAGTCGGGAGAATATTTTTTTATTATCGCGGCGCATGTGGTACCATGAGAAAGGATATAACGGTCGTAGCCCTCTCTTTCAAAAAGTATGCCCTGAGGAGATATTTCCAGATTGTTGTCCACTTCCCCCGTACCGTAATAATTTTCATTTACACCGTCGTCTATTACGGCTATATGCGGCTGAAACATGCTATACAGCGTCTCTTTCTATTTTATTTAACTGGCGGCCAATCATTTCAGCCAGCCTGTTGACCGTACTCATCCCGCCCTTTGCAACCTCTTCGTCCGGAAGTGATATATCAAATTTCTTTTCAACATCAAGATAAATATATACCAGGTCCCTTGGCGCCAACTTGAACACACTTCCCAATAAATGCTTATCAAGGCATTCTTTCGGTATTATGTCCAGGTCAATGTTGAACCTGCTCAGAAATATATCCCTTAATATATCAAAAATACCTTTATTAAAACCGTTCATCATTAATTATTACCCCCATATCAAATTCAAACAAATAAATTGTTAATGAATTATTCAGATTGCTGATACAATGTTAAATACTAAACCGATTCAATTTCACCGTAATATGCCAGAGTATCAATCAAAAAGTTGGCCATACCGGTACGGTCAATGTTATTCAGCGTATTAAAAACCGGAGTCTGGAGTGAAATAAAATCGGCTTTCTTTTTGTCAATAAAGCTTGAATCCAGCATAATATATGATTCCTTTGAATTCTCTCTGGATACCTCCCAATCAAATTTTACATTGCTCAGGTTAAAACAGCTTACATCAAAACCCAATTTATATTTCAGCGAAGTTGCGATTTTCTGAAAATAATCGCTGTCAAAGGCCTCGTAAAATGTGCTCACCACAGCGGCATCAGGAGCAATTGCTTGAGACGCCTCATATGCCAGAATGCCAAAACGGCCGGTAAAGGTATCATTTATTTTCATTATCCCTCCCGGTATCCCTATAATAAAAACATCCGGTTCCTCTCTTACCTCCAGCTCCTTAACGTAATGGTTGAAAGCCATAATCTTTTTTTCTTCGGCCAGCGAGGTGCCATACATAAACCGGGGAAAGGAATGGAATCCCAAAAGTCCGCAGTAGTTTCTGGAACCGATCTGGCTGACTTTATAGCCCAGCTTGCTTAAAGCTTCCCTTAAAGACAGCTGAAGCTCAAACTTTTGTGTTCTTTCATAGAGCCCAGTTACAAAAATAACAGGCGTATTGATCTTCTGGAGTCCGAAAAACTCCAGATCACGGTATGTATATTCCTCTTCAAAATCCTTCAGGACCGTCAGCCTGACATTGTATTTTCTGCAGATTTCCTTGAGCAGCGTAAAACTTTTTTCTTCAGCGCTTCTTAAAAATATAATATCTTTCCCGGACTCCGCCGCCATTTGAGCCTTCGGCAGAATGTACTTTTCAAAATCCAGCGGCCTCAATGCCTCCGTGAACAGCACAGTATCGCATAAATCCAGAGACCCGTCAAAATCCCCGCTGACATTTATGTTTAACCGGTCACCCCTGTCAGCCCTTCCGGCATCTCTTCCTGTAAATCCCCAGCCGCCGGGCGAAACCAGAGCTGCAACAGTATAGCCCGGTAAAATTCCGGCGTGTCTTAATACAGGACAAAACTCAATGTCATAGGGATAAATAAGTATCTTCTTTTTATCCATGCTTTTATCTCCTCCTCATTACATTGTCACCAGCCAGTTATCATACCCAAAGTCGCGCCGGTTTTCTTTGAGAATACATATATCTTTCAGATTATTTTCTGCAATATCGCGGACGCTGCCGCATCTGCTTATCTTTGCGCTGCCGGACAGGCCGTTTCCCGAATCCGCACTGGCTCCGCACAGAATACAAAACCTGAAGGCCCAGCAGTTTTTGCATTTTTCTTCGCTTAGTTTTCCCACATTCATCAAATATTTGACCTTCTCCAGATCAAAACCTGTATCTATATTTCCAATCTTCATTACTTCTGAAAATTCGCTGACTCTTTCACAGGGAAACATATCCCCGTCAACATTTACAAACAGCCTCTGGATTCCGGGGATGCAGGGACCTCCGTGATGGGCCTTTTCCGGCAGTCCTTCGGAGGGCCTTAACTGCTTGTATATACGCTGCAGATCAGAATAATCCGTTGCGACTATTTTCGATATATATTTTTCATCAAAGGACACAACTCTGGATAAAAGAGCTTTAAAACGCTCATACCCCAGCTTGCAATGATAGTCTTCCGTCTCGCCGACTTTATTTTTAGCATAATTATCTGTAATTTCAGAGGCGGATACGCCAATTTCCTTTATTGTCTCATAGTCCGTAAAAAACTGGTTCACGCAGGAAAAATCGTTTTCCTGGTCCAGAACCGTACTGAAGGAAATTCTTTTATAATACTCGGGATATTTGTCTTTTACCATATTCAGATTTTCCATGACCTTATCAAAGGTTCCGCAGTTATTGAATGCAAACTTTCTGCTTCTGTCATGGATTTCCCTGGGTCCGTCAAGGCTGACCCTCAATTGCACATCATGTTCGGCGAAACATTGTACTATGTTTTCCTTTAACAGGGTTCCGTTGGTGGTGATAGTGAATACCAGGGGCTTACCTTCCGCCATGCTTTCGGCATAATCAATACATTTTTTTATAAGTTCAAATTCCAGGAGGGGTTCCCCGCCATAAAACCCTATTGTAACAGCATCGCTGTCTCTGGAATGCTCTATATAAAAATCAATACATTTTCTGGCCGTTTCAAAATCCATTCTTTTGGGGGAATGAGTCCTGTTTTCGTACCCTCCGGAATACACGCAGTAATCACAGCGCAAATTGCACTGCTGAGTCATCTGCAAGGTAATTATTTTTATTTTGCTGTCCAGGTGATACATCAGAATATCTTCCGCGGGATGCACTATCTCCTTTATTCTTTTTGAAGACAGGAATCCGCCGGCATACATCCTGGAAAGCAATTCATTTTCATAAAGGTTGACCTGCTCAGCCTTCAGCAGTTCCCATATTTCTTTTTGGGTTTTAATTATTACATTTTTATTCACATCGTATATGTAAAAACCCCCCGGTGTGCTGAAGAGATGAATAAATGGCCTGTTTTCATTCATATAGGTCTCCTTGCTTTTATCAGAGCTCACTTGCTCGTAACAGCAGGTAAGCTCTGACAAAAAGATATATTTATATTCTTTTATTAGGTAATAAAATTATCACCAATGGCTGTATGTACCTCCTGCGCTTTTATTGCTGTTCTGGATCGTCAGTTTGTCGATTCCATCAAAGGAATAATCACAGCTTGGGCATGAACAACTGCAAACCACCTGACAATAAGCTTCTATTGACTCTGCCGACGTATTGATTTTTTTACCGAGTTTTTTCATATTTTCACCTCCTGCCTGTGTTTTTTACTGGACATAAGCTCGCGATTTCTTAAGGTCCAGTATTTTATATGAATCCCGATATCTCCTAGGCCGAATACCGGGGCTCATTCCGGCTTATACCACAGCTTTCCCGGCTTCCTCGCTCTTTAGTGCCGAATCCCTGTTTTTTTGTGTCAAATCCCTGTATAGCTGGCTTCTTGCATGCAATTCCTCATGCTTTCCGACATCGGCTACGCACCCGTTATTGATTACAATAATCTTATCCGCGTTTTTCAGCATTTCA
Source organism: Bacillota bacterium (assembly GCA_023397905.1). Classification (GTDB taxonomy): domain Bacteria; phylum Bacillota; class Clostridia; order Acetivibrionales; family DSM-1351; genus Ruminiclostridium. The sequence goes on from JAEWSZ010000169.1 coordinate 47,073, forward strand.
GGCCTATGGCTTATTAAAAGTATTGTTTTATCTTTAAAGGCTTTTACCAGAAGCTCGTTCAATCTGATTTCCGATTCGGCATCATAATTTGAGGTAGCCTCGTCCAGTATCATTATTTTTGCGGAAGCTCTGGCCAATGCCCTTGTCACCGCTATCTTCTGTTTTTGTCCGCCTGAGAGTCTGCTTCCGTTTCTCCCCACCCTGTACTGGTATTTTTCAGGTATATTTTCAATAAAATCGGAGGCGCCGCTTTCAGATGAAACCTTTATAACCCTGTGTCTTTTCGTATTTGCCATGGCTATGTTATTTTCTATAGTCGAATCAAAAAGATACAATTCCTGGCTTACAACGGATATCAGCCTCCTGTATTCTCTGAGCCCGAACTCATTGATATCCATACCGTCCAGCAATATTTTTCCGCTGTCGGGCTTTGCAAACCTGAGAAGCAGGTTTATAAGAGAGCTCTTGCCCGAGCCGTTTGCACCTATAATTGCGACTCTCTCACCTTTTTTGATGTCAATATTGATGTCCCTCAAAACGGGTTCGCCCTGATTATATGAAAAGTTTACACCCAGAAATCTTATGTCCCCTTTAATATCCAGCTCATCCGTTTTTTTTGCCGCAACCGGTTTTAATGCTTCCTCCTGCTCCAGGTCGAGGAAATCAAAAAATCTTCTGGCAGATGGAATAATATTTGAAAAAGTATAACCGATATTCAATATTGCGGATATGGGGCCTGAAACGTATACACTGTATGTAATAAAGGCGAAGATTCCGCCCATGGTCATGCTGTCATTCAGGTATATATACGCGCCAAAAATATAGATGGAACTTGTAATGATCTGAAACAACACCGACTCCGAGTAATCATTGAGCTTGTCCAGGAAAAGGAGGCGGATGTTTAATTTAATAATTTTTCTCTGCTTGCCGATAAACTCGCCCAGCTTCAGCCTTTCAAGCCCCCAGAGCTTGATTTCCCTGATCCCGCCCACAGTATCGCCATACCAGGCCGAATACTCCCTGTTGTTTTCAATGTATTTCTTAAAAAGCTGCGTTCTTTTTTTGGCCAGATATCTTACAATAAAATATCTGGCGGCAATAATTCCGACTACCAGGATAGTGAGCCTCCAGTCGATTATCAGGAGCCCGACAAGACCTCCGAATATCCTGAATGCCTGTGAAACGACGAGAAACATGCTTCTGTCGCATATTCTTGAAATATTATTTACATCCATGGAAATATTGTTCATTATTTCAGCAAAATTTACATTATTGAAATAGGAAATTTTAAGTTTTAAGGTGTGTTTAAAGGCTATTTTTGATAAAGTATATGGAAAAACTGAATTGATATATGTATAGTATTTAGTCTCTACAAGCCCTATTGCCTGTTCCAGGATAACCAGCCCCAGAGTGGCCAGAGAAAAAATCACAACTGTTCTGAAATCTCTGGCAACCAGCCCGTCATCGGTGAGCTTCATCCCTAAAAACGGAATGACAAAAGCTATGGCTGACGAAATAAGAATACATATAAAAATGATGCTGATTTTTTTGATATGCGGCTTTAAAAGTTTAAAAAGTCGTCTGTAAATCTCTTGATGCTCTGTATTGATAAACATGACTTTACCTTTACATTTTCAAATTTTTTAAACTTATTTTTTTACACTTGTAGCCCATAAAATAGTAGATTGGTAAAAGAACTATCTTGTGAGTTTATTCTACCTGTAATATACATTATTAAAGTAAGCTTGTCAACCATTATTTGGATATATAGTAATATAATGTTAAATCATTATATTTATTATGCTTATTCCGGTTTTTTACAGCCTTCTTATCTTTCCGTTTTATCTTTCTTTTCCCGTCTCTCATTTTGTCCAGGTACGCCTGTGGGGCATGGATTTTTTCTTTTTATAGAATATGCTCCAGCTTATGGCCGTTGGTACGGTAAATACCACAATACAGGCTATTGTGACGGCCCATAAAAGGAACAGGCCTGCAAGGCCCCTGAACATATAGGAAAAATGAATGAAAAGACCCATATGGCTGTGCACCAGAAATAGTCCCGCCAGTACCATTAACAATATAACGGTAAATATTATCTGGATAACAGGTATGCTTCTCGCAACAAGTTTTCCCATATCTCTTTCCACCATGCGGGTCTCGAAATTATAGCCGCAATCGCATTCTTCCGCTTCATCCGGATTTATCAGCCGGCATACAGGACATTTTTTCATTTCATGCCTCCTCATTTTATTACAGTGATACTATAGCCATCCAGGCCGGAATCAAATATTTTCGCGCCCTTTATAAATTCGTCGTAATCAATGTATCTCGGTGTGCCGGACCAGCCGTCATACACCTTTATCAGATTTACAGGGCCGGCTGCGGTGGAATATTCCTGATATCCGATAACTGTAACCGTATGGTCAGGATATGTCGGGTTGCCGGTCACATGTATATCCGCGCATTCGGTGCTTACATATCGAGCTGAGGAATTCAGCAGGAAGGGCATGTTGCCGTCCACTATTTTTTTCATAACATTGAAATTTGCATCGATAAAATACCTATTGCCGGTGCTGTACATCAAAAATCCATATTCTTTCAGCGCGTCATTCATGAGGTTGTCAATATCTGTTGGAAAAGGAACTCCCGCCTCATCACTGTAATTATACTTTTCTTCCGCCAACCTTTGTACCGACGCATATATCTGCCTTTCGGAAGGCCTTAAAAAGAACAGGTCTCCGCTTGCGGTACTCCTGTTGACGAAGGTTTGAACAATCCTCGTTACCGCCGTCAAGACACAGTTATTCGCACCGTATGTGAAATAATTCATGGTAAAATCCGGCACATCTGCAACCGATCTATGGGCCGTCAGACTTCCCAGGCCATCCTGGAGGGTTTTTATTTTTGCCTCAGCTAAAATGCTCTGGACTTTTAGCTTTTCAGCGGTTTTTGCATAAACGTACAGTTCCGGAATTACGATCTGTCCCGCTCCTTCCGCATTTTCTTCCTGCCCGTTTGCCCGTATCCTGACTTCTCCGGTGGTTGACGTGCCGTCTTTTCTGATAACCTCTTCCTTCAGCAAAACCTTCCCTGTTTCGTCTATCAATGCCCTGTCCGCACCTTTTATTTTATACCTGTCTGTATTCCGGTCCTCCCATCTCACCAGTTCAGCGGCCTGATACTGTGCATCTCTGCCGGCTATGGCCCGTGATATTTCCCGGGGATTCACCGATTTTTTTGCAAGATTATTATAATAGGTCCATTGCTGCCCGTAATATATCAGCAGTCCCTGGGCCACGGTTGAATACCGATTGTCCCCGGCCATAGGATACTGCGGCGAAACGGAATACACCGCAGGAGTCCCGGTTTCCCCATAGCCTCCGCGCACTTTCGGACCCGACGGTTCATAAGTCTCTGTCATATGAGTGTCCGATGAGAAATATACCGGCATATTTACCGTTATAAACACCGCTATAAAAACTTTTAAAACCAGTATGCCGGCTCTTTTCATTTTGCCCTCCATATCCCCGGATGTGCATAGCTTTTTATACCGGAACTTTTTCCAAGCTAATCACTTTTTCACCGATGATACATTATATTTATCAGATACTGATTTTGTTAAATTTTAGCAGTTGATTGCTGAAGTAGATTTGAAAACCTGCTTCAGCCGCATACAACAAGAAAAGCCATGGAAAAAGGCAATTACTCTGCTTTTTTCATGGCTTTTTATTTTATTTGATTTCAAATTGTTAAAAATCCAGTCGTTCCGATATCCTACAGTATAATCCCTCAATATGTCCTTGGCCCTGTCCGCAACCTATATAATCCTTCTTGCCGTCATATATGTATTCTGCCAATAGCTGCTGTTCAGGTCCTGTATTACTACTTTTCCTGTGGAAGAACCCGACGCGGCACTTATGAACTGCCCGTCACCTATGTATATTCCCACATGGTTTATATAATCTTTTCCGCCGTCCGTATCCGAAAAAACAAGATCACCCGGCCTCAAGTCCTCCTGCTCGACTTCAGTACCTTGTGTGGCCTGGTCTGCAGCTACCCGTTGCAGTCTGATCCCAAACCTGTCAAAAACATATTTTGTAAATCCGGAGCAATCAAAACCCGTTTCAGGTGTATTCCCTCCATAGGTATACTTTACTCCTAAAAGACTTTTTGCATAATCTATAATGTCCGAAGCCGCAACCGTCGCCGGCTCATGGGAAAAACCTCCCCGGCTTATCTCAGTACCGGAATCCGGTCTCACGGGAGACTTGCCTGTTACGGTGTCTGAATTTACCGCTATGTACAAGCTGCTCACCCAGCCAACAGTACCCCCGGATGTTTCTACTTTATACCAGTCACTGGTAGTTTCCTGTATAGTCAGTTTTTCGCCTTTATCCAGCTGTTTTATAACTGTATATGTCAACCCCGGACCTTTTCTTATATTGACATCGCTGCCGGTTATGGTGCCCGCCTTGTCCGAACTGCTTTGAGTATCAGTTATAGAAGCATAATCGGCAGATATCCATCCTATTTTTCCGTCTTTGGTCACCTTGTACCATCCGTTGGAGCTGCCCGTGGAGTTCAGCTTCTCCCCTCTGACCAATTGGTCAAGAACTTTTGCGGATGTGTTGGGAGCCTCCCTGAAATTGAGGATGCTTGCGGTAACAGTCACAGTCACCGAATCTTCCGCATATGCAAAACCGGCGGAAATAACTACAAATAGCGCAATAAAAAAAGCGCTTGCTACAACTTTTCCAATATGTTTCAGCAACATGAAAATATAACCCCCTGTTTATACTTTCAAAGTCAGCCTGAAAGCCAACTATTTTAAAAGCTTTGTTCAGATTATATAATTTCATGTCGTTTTATGCAACATCCATATAAATGGTAAATTCCCGGTTTTTTTGCAATATCGCCGGAGAAAGCTGAAAAACTTTAGATTTCAGAACCTGTTAAAATGAATTTTTTCATAATTCAGTTCCTCTTCCTCATATGGCTTCCTGACCTCTGCCGGATAACCTATTGCAATAATATTGTCAACTCTGAGCCTTTCTGGTATTCCCAGAACAGTTTTGATACAGTCTTCGGCACTTTTATTATCGGCGTTAAATCTCTCCCTCACCTGTATCCAGCATGAAGCCAGCCCCATCGATTGAGCCGAAAGCTGAATAATTACGGACGCCAGGGAGGTATCCTCCACCCAGACGTCGCTGGCTTCCGGGTCCGCCGCAACCACAATCCCCACCGGGGCCCCGGCCAAAAACTGTGAACCGTATTCCTTGCACTGAGAAAGCTTTGACAGCAATTCTCTGTCGGTTACGGCAATAAACTCCCAGGGCCTTCTTGCTCTGGAGGACGGGGACAGCAGTACGCTTTTAAAAATTGTATCAAGCTTTTCCTTTTCCACTTCCCTGTCCTGAAATTTTCTTATGCTCCTTCTGGATTTTAATAAGTCGTAAAACATGTCCTATTCTCCTTTTCTATTGTGCAATTTGAAAACACAACTCAATTATTCCATGATACTTTCCGCCGTCTAAATCAATATATATTCTTTATTGCATTCAAAAGTCACATGAACCCACGGCTTCCAAAATATTGCGCTCCCATATGTCTCCAAGGTTCATATGAGCTCCGTCACAGTCAGCACGCCTGCATACCATATCGCCAGGTGCAAGGACTTCCAGTATATACTTGTCCTTTTCAAAATAAAGTGCAGAAGCAAACAATCCATCAATAAAAGGCTTATTGATGGCAATATGTTCAGTATGGTTAAACAGATATTCTCCTGGCTTCATAATACTCTTCCTCCATTATCAAAAAGAAGCATATAAGAAATTGTATTATTTTAAAACATTACCGTCAATATAACTCTTTCATAAATGGCAAAAATCAGGCTGATTGACATTCCATAACATTTTGCATATTTCCGGTATCTGAAATATAATGTTGCTGGAGGGATGTTAAATGGACTATCTAATCCCTGGTGAACTTTCCAAAAAGTGGGGTGTTTCAAACCGTATGATCGCCTACTACTGTGAAACCGGAAGAATTGACGGTGCAATGAAAAAAGGTAAAGTCTGGCTGCTTCCGGCCCACACAGAGAAGCCCCCTGATAAACGGTTCTCAAAAAACAAAATCGTGATTGAGGATAACATTGACTTGCAGGGTGAGCTTCAAAAAATCAATAAGCTGGATACTGACAACAGTTCTACCGTTTATCATGCCAATGACATCTATAAAAATCTTGGTTTAACAAGAGAAACCTTGCGCTATTATGAAGAAATTGGTTTAATTGCTCCGGAAAGAAATCCGAGCAGTCAATACCGGGAATTCAGCTTTTCAGATGTTTCACACCTTATGGCGATTGACTTTTACAGGAAGCGCGGGTTCAGCCCCCTTGAAATACGGGAACTGATGAAACAAGAAAGACAGTCCGGCAGTCCGGATTACCTCAACAGGAAAATAGCGGAGCTGGAAGAAAGCATACTCACGCAGCAGCGTATGGTAAGACGCCTGGCCGATACCAAAGCTTTTTGTGAATACGCCGGCAGTACACAAAAAAAATTTACGGTGAAGGAGTTTCCTCTGTATCTGGTACAGGAGTCCTTCGATGCTGTATCCTCTTTAAAAGATTACCAAAACCGGGTGCTTGATTTTCTGGATTTACAGAAGGAAGATATTTTATCCAACCTGGTCCGGGCAGTTACATTTGATTCATCCGGTTATAAAGGGACTAAAATGTTTATCGTCAGACAGGCGACAGAAAGAGAACAGCAGGAAGGAAAACCGTATCTTGAAGGCGGGAAATGTCTGCACACCGTTTTATCTGCGGACAGCCATGATGATTCGCTTATGGAGGATATGTTCTTTTCCTGCCATAAATGGGCTGCTGAAAACCATGTGGATTTTAAGGGCGTAGTATATATCTTCATCCGGTTTGTAACGCTTTTCGAACATACAGAGCGCAATTTATACGAGGTATGGCTGCCTCTGAAATAAAAATTATTTTTTTTCCTTGACTTGGGGGTTTCCCCCACCCTTAGACTTAGAGTCGTAAAAGATTTTGAGTGTAAGGTAGGGTTGGCTATGGAAAAAAGAAAAACATTGGGCAGGAATTTTTCGCTGATGGTTGCGGGCCAAATTATTTCACTGTTTGGCAATGCAATCCTGCGGTTTTCCCTGCCTTTATATTTGCTTCGTACAACCATTAACCAAGTCAGTTCACCGGCAAACTTTTTCGGCCCGGTTTTAGGCGGTATGCTTTTTGGAATCCGGGATATCTCTCTGATCCTGCAAATCTGTACCATGAGTTTCTTCGTAGCCGTCTTCTCCACAACGTTCAGCCTCCAGATGTTGGCGCTGATACAAACTGAAACACCGGAGCATTTAACAGGCAAAGTGACTGCCGGTATCATGGCTTTCATTTTTAATTGCCCTGTATTCCAAAAAGGTTTTCATAAAGTTAAGTAACGGCAAATCCCATTTATTACACCAGAATCAAAATTGCAACTATTATCATAAGGAAAGGAAGTAGTGAAAATGTTGGTGCAGACAGATATACCATCCAAAAATAATAAAAGAATAATGTGGGAGTTTCTGCTATTTACCTTCGCATTTGCATGGGGTACGGAATTACTGATGATAGCCGCTGGGAGGTTAAGTCTGCCAGCCGGAGGGGTTGAGTCATTCCTGCACTATGGATTGATTATAATCGGTCCCGGCTTGTCTCCTGCATATGCGGCATTTATCATCCAAAAGAAATACATGAAGATTACCTTTAGAGGCTTTTGCAAGCAGATCTTTTATACCGGCAGCATATGGAAAACAGCACTTCTTACTATCATTTTTGCCTGCATTCAGTTTTTGGCTTGTGTAACGCAGGAAAGCTACCGTGGAAATCCGTGGTATCTGTTCATTCTTTTTATGCCGCTTATGGTCCTGGGAGGCGGTATGGAGGAAATCGGCTGGCGAGGCGTTTTGCAGCCTCTGCTGGAAAATCGCTTTCCATTTCTTGCTGCGGCAGTGATGGAAGGTGCGCTATGGAGCGTCTGGCATCTGCCTCTGTGGTTTGTGCCAAACACAACACAAGCTGATATGAGCTTTACAGCCTTTACACTGTATTGCATTACATTGGGCTGCACACTGGCAGCTGTATACCGGTTGACAAAGAGCATCTGGGCGAGCATTTTGGTACATGCATGGGGAAATACAATTTTGGGAGGTATGTATACATTTACCTCTCTTACAGAATTTCCCGGTATTAAAACAATTATAATTTATACAATTCAAATAGTGCTAATCATATTGGTTTACACGATCTGCAACAAGATATTTATTTTATACCATAAAAAGCAATAACTATTTACAATTTTTATAATGAGGAACAGAAAGATAGAATACTTTTTTCTTCAATTCCATCTTTCTGTTCCTCATAGTCATACCCAGCGTTATCATATTAGGCTTTCATTTTCTTATATATGAGGAGATAGTCTTCTTGAGCATAGTACCCGAAGCCGATCTTTTTTTCTGAATCATCTTTAAGTAATTCCGCTAAATCAATATTACCAGTTATAAATTTTGTTTCATAGTCAGAAATATATGTTTCATACTCTTTTAATCCTATGACTGCCAATGGTTTATTTTTATGCCTTACAACCCAGGTAGCTTTGCTGCCGGAGATATATGGCAGATATCTTAAATTAATAATCATTTCAATAAAATCACTCAATTTCATAGATCGCGTAATTTTTATTGTTTTTTCATGAGAGTCAATATCGTCCCCCATGCAAACGCTGTCTCTGTCTACCATTATTTCAAACAAAACAAAGCCCCCTTCTTATAAAGATTATCTTACATTTGGCAATACAATCCGGTTCTTAATCAATAAAAACAGTTTCTTTAATGTACTTATTCATATCCTCAGGCAGCGGGTAACCATCAATATAATTGCCTTCTGAGCCATGTTCAACATACACCTGACCGTCAAGCAACACCAGATAGACCTCTCTGTATGCCATTTTGTCTTTACTGTATGCGAACACTTGGCGTTCATCATAGCCAAAAATCGGCGTGCCGGGCTGAGCCGCATTATCGAGCTCAATATATTTCTGAGGTATTTCAACACGCTTCACGCCCTGATCTGAGTCAAGCGTTTGGTGCAGCTCCTCGAAAACTTCAGGAGCTGCCGTTATTTCTTTTTCAATATTGATAAACGGTACGTCATGGCGCTTTCCCAAGCCTCTTTCATTCGTATAAACGCCGTATTCACAGGTAAGATTTTCCGTATCATAGTTGGAACTGTCCGCGTAATAGGCCTTGATTGAACCAAGCTTGGATTCAGGACAAAATATGCCTCCGCCCGTACTGCCGCTGACGTCGAAGAACTCAAAGCCATTTTCGTTAATAATGGGGTAAACTGTTGATGCGTTAAGCTTATCCTTAGTGCTGCCTGTCATTAAAAATATTATCACCTTGTTAAATGCGCTGCTGTACACCGGATTATACCTGATATTTGCTACTGGCTCGCCTCGTTTATCCTTAGTAGAACTGAGGAAAAATAGCTCTTTCGAAAAAGCATCGCGAAACTGGACGTATTTTGTGCCGTCCATTTCGAACCAGTTCGTAGTTGATTCATACTTTCCCATCGGCCAATAAAGACTCTTCCCCGATTCAGCGTAGACAATTTCATCTGCGGTTTTACTGTTCACGTATCGCAAAAAACCAATATATCCTACCGGTATCATTGCAACTATAATATTGATAATCAGGATAACAACCGGTATGACGAACCATCTTTTTTTAGGAGTCTTGCCTCTCTGCTTCCTCACTTTCCATACGATTAAAAAAATCGTGCTTATTATTATGAAAAACAAGGCAATAAAAAATAAAATTGCCATAAGTATTAAAAAAAATAACGCGCCCATATATTCCCCTTAGTCATGATAATATTTAGGAAGCTCTGCTCTCTACACATCAATAATCAGCAGTTGATCTCCTTTGATAGATTACTATATGAAGACTATTATACAACAATTGGCAAAAAACACATAGTACTAAATAATTAAACATGGCAATATACAAACCTTCCCTCTGTTCTCAAAGTTTTATCAGCCTCTTGACTCTGCCTTTGGGGAAGCGAGTATTATTGTGCTATAATAATCGAAAAGAGGTATGAATTAATGGATAACCTAACCAAAATCAAGGATATCTCGGACAAATATGACATTACAGCCCGAACGCTGCGTTACTATGAGGATATGGGACTTATAAAAAGTATACGACGGGATAATTACGCATATAGGCTGTATGATGAAACCGCTGTAAAAAGACTTGAGCAAATTCTTATTTTGCGCAAGCTGAATATAACCATAAAGGACATCCAGCGTATTTTCAATGCGTCCGGCTCCGATGTTGTTCTGGAAGTTCTGGGTAAGAAAGTAAAAAATATTGACGATGAGGTTGCGCTTTTACATGAATTGAAAGAAATCGTGCTGGAATTCATTCGTGAGATTGAGCGGATGGATTTTGGCAGTGATTCCGATGTAAAGTTGCTTTACGATAAAGCAAAGGATATTGAAAATCATCTGACAAACGTCGATTATATCGGCAAACCGTCCAATGTAAGCCGGCTGTTTGAAGTAACCGAAATACTTGACAAAAGGCCGGATGTGCGGCTGGTTGAATTGCCTGCGTGCAGGATGGTTGCCTCGGGTGCGGAACAGGGCCATAGCCACGAGAGATTTGATAAAATGTGGGGAAAGCTCGACGCAAGAAGAAAAGACCGGTTTTTTCCAAGAGATTTTATGTGGCACGATAATGAAAAAGACTGTTCCGTCTGGTGGTATGCTGTTGAAGATTGGGTAACCGAGGCTGACACGGAGGGCTTTGGTTTTGTAAATTTTGAAGGCGGCCTTTACGCCACCGCTATTGTGCAGGACTTTGATATAAATGAGGTCATAAGGGCATACAACGGTATAAAAGAGTGGGTCGAAAAACACAATAATATTGAGCTTGATGAACGCCCCGGACATTATGTCATGTTTCACGTCACCACTCCCGATACATACAGTCTCTTAGGCTATAGACAGGTTGAATACTTTTTCCCGATTAAGTTCATGGAGGAATAAATACAATAATCGAAAGCAAACACTGAAACAGGGTACTACACTTTTAATGTAGTACTCTGTCTTGTATAACCCTAATCTTAAACCCATCATTATTTTTGTCCCCTTCCCCCCCGCCTATCGCCGCCTGGGCGGGTGTCGCATTAAGCGTTCCTCTTATATGTCCAAAGTGTGAGCGGTACAAATACCACGAGGATCAGAAGCGAACCCGCCAGCGCCAGCCAGAAGTCCGCGCCGATTGTGCCGTTGCCCAGTATCTCGCGCACAGCCGTTATGGCTTTGGATACAGGGTTGATATATTCGGCAAAGATGCGGAGTACCTTTGGCATAGTTTCCGTAGGAACAAAGGCGTTTGACAAAAATGTCAGAGGGAACATAATAAGCATTGCATACATTGATGCAGAGGATACGGATTTTGCCGTCATTGACACGAAAGCAAACAGCCAGCTTAAGCACCAACCTACAAACGTAATAAATCCTATGCAGGCGATGACGCTCAAAAATCCAGGCCTGTACCCGATAATTGCTCCAACTATGAACACAACCGCGCCCGCAATGGCATAGCGCACAAGGTCGGCGGTCAGTACGCCAGCCAGCGGCGAAATTCTAGCAATGGGCATAGATTTGAAACGGTTGGATATGCTCTTGTCCGTGTCCTCCCGCAGTTGAGTTCCCGCATTGCCGCAGGAAGTGACACATGTTTGAATTAATATTCCCGGAATAATAATCGGCAGATAGTTTGTAATGTCGCCTGAAATAGCGCCGCCAAACAGATATGTGAACATCAGCGTAAATAATATGGGCATAAGCGTAACGTCCAAAAGGCTTTCAGGGTTATGAAGGATTTTAAGGAGCGTCCTGTACGCAAAAGTGAACGTATTTTTTAACCCGGTGCCAAAACCGACGTGGTTTTTCAACTCGCGCTGGTGCGCGGGGATAATAGCAGTATTTGTCATATTAAACAGCCCCCTTTTTATTGTTACCCGTGAGGGCAAAAAAAACTTCGTCAAGCGACGGTTCGCGCACATTTATTGCGGTGATGTCGATTTCTGTTTCTTTCAGCGTAGACAGAACATCCGCGAGTTTGGTGGTGTCGGACAGCGGTACTGTGATTTTAGACGTTTCCGATATTTGCGCCTTGCAGCCGAGAATTTTTTCGGAAATTTGTGCTGCTTTCTGTGCATAATCGGGATTTTTTACCGTGAGTTGCAGGCTTGACATGCTTACGGAACGTTTTAACCCAGTGGGTGTATCGTTGGCCACGACTTTACCCTTGTCGATAACGACGATATTATCGGCAAGTTGGTCTGCTTCATCGAGGTATTGTGTGGTCAGAAGAACGGTAGAGCCGTTTTTGACAAGTGTTCGGATAGTCTGCCACATCTGTGTTCTTGTACGCGGATCCAGCCCTGTCGTCGGCTCGTCGAGGAATATAAGCGGCGGACTTGACAGCAGGCTTGCCGCCAGGTCCAGCCGTCGGCGCATACCGCCGGAAAACTTGGAAAGTTCGCGTTTTGCCGCTTCCAATAGTGAAAATTCCTCCAAAAGTTCCTCGGCTTTGCGTTTTGATTCAGCACGTGAAAACCCCAGCAGACGGGCAAAGATTTTTAAGTTCTCCATAGCCGTCAAACTTTCGTCGATTGTGGCATATTGCCCCGTCAAACCGATGAGTTGACGTACTATCTGCGTGTCTTTCCTCACGTCGTATCCGAATATTTTCGCTGTTCCGGCATCCGGCTTTAAAAGCGTCGCGAGCATATTGATAGTAGTCGTCTTGCCAGCGCCGTTGGGTCCCAGTACACCGCAGATTGTCCCGGTCGGAATTGTCAGGTTCACTCCGTCCACGGCTCTGTTTTTGCCGAAGGTCTTAGCCAATCCGAAGGCCTCGACTGCGGACACACTATTTTTTATCTTGTTCATAAAAGTAACATAGCCTTTCTGGCTCACAAAAATTTAATAATATTAATCCACGCACATACCGTGAGCCGGATAAGGCGTGAATGGTACTTTGCGCATCGCCATTCCGCACGCTTTTTGTGCGGAAATTTTGACGGCGCCTATATTCCGCCGAAGGCCATTAGTTTGAAAGTGCTTTTTCTTTCAAACTAATACCTCCGCTTTCTTTACCCAAATATGAGTTATTTCCCCAAATACATATTTGCGGCGCTCATTTGCATCCTTGTAAGCTTCATATAAATAGTTTTTAGCTTCTTGTGAGTAAAAATCATCGGGATTGACGGAAGTGATTTGTGTTAAATTACATTCAACAATTAATCTGGCCTCTTTGAAAGACATATCTCCGGAAGGGGTTTGAATGCCTGTTAATTCAACTTCTTTCATTTTTTCACTATCTCTTCCTGACTTGCTTCCCAAAAAGATTACCTGTTCCTTATATTCATCCGGGAAGTAAGACAGTGTATATGTTTGCTCCTTTTCAATCAATTCAAGCGTATAACGCTTTGATTGAAGAATACACCAAGTGGCGGGTTTCTTGAAAAGAACCCCTAAGCCACCCCCGCTGGCCGTCATGGAATTATAATGTTCTTTCTTGCCCGCAGTAATAACCGGAAAAACTTTTCCTGCCAAGGTAAACACATTGTCGGATATCTTTTCCGGAGAAATTTGTTTAAATAATTGATCGAAGTTCATCTCTTTGCTGTTCATAAAAACAACCTCCACTTGATTTGATAGGCTCATTTTACAGCCTCAAATTAAACGGAGGTTAAACTCAACTTAAACGGATTGTAAACCGTGTCCCTGTATTTTTCTCACTTTCCGCCTCAATGGAAAATCCGTGCAAATCAAGGATCCTCTTTGCAAGCGCAAGCCCTAAACCATTGCCGCCCAATGAGCGGTCACGGGCCTTGTCGGCTTTATAGAACCGTTCGAAAATGTGCGGCAAGTCCTCTTTTCCTATACCGCATCCCGTGTCGCTTACAGTGACTTGTTCATTGCCTGCGGTGATTTTTATTGCACCGCCGTCGGATGTGAATTTAATCGCGTTGTGAAGGAGATTTACCCATACCTGTGACAAAAGTTCCTCGTCGCCGCTGATTGTCGTTTTCTCCAACTCTACCTCAAGCGTGATATTTTTCGCCGACCACTGCGGTTCAAGCATTAGTGCGACAGATTGAAGTTGCCTGTCAAGTCGGTACTCGTGTATGTTCAGCGGTTTCTTTTCACCATTGAGCGCGGAGAGTTTCAATAGATTATCACTTAAACTTGACAGTCTGCGGCTTTCCGCCTCAATAATAGAAGCGTAGCGCCGGCGCTCCTCCGGCGGCAAGTTGTCGTTCCGGAGTAATGCGGCATAGCCTTTTATCGATGTGAGAGGCGACTGTATTTCATGGCTGACGTTACTGATAAAATCCTGCCGCATCGTTTCCAGCGAGCCTAGGTTCTTTACCATTTCGTTGAATGCATCCGCCATTTCCGAGTGCGGGCTGTTGGGGTTCTGTTCAATAAATATGTCAAAATTCCCATGGGAAATTTGCTCAAAAGCGTTCAGCAAAATATCATGCCTAAAGTCGCGGTTGGTGCGTTTGAAACTTTGCATGCGTATAAGGCTGAGGAGTGAGGCAAATATACAAAAGAATATCAATCCGCCGAGCCCAGATAACATTACCGTCGCAAAAACGGAAATCCTCACTTGTTTGACGATCATGTACGCAAGCGCGATGAACACGCCGAAGACCACAAAGAACGCCGAGAATCCAAAAACCACGCTGATTTTACCGGGATGTTTACGTTCCACCTTGTTCATACCGTTACCTCTATTTTGTACCCAAGCCCGCGTACGGTAGTAATTCTGAATCCGTACTTCTCCTCTGGAAAACGCTCGCGCAACCGCCCGATATGCACGTCGAGCGTCCTCTCGTTACCGTCGAAGTCTGAACCCCAGATGTCCTCAATGAGATTGTCGCGTGAGAACGTCCGCCCGGGGAAGCCTGCCAATTTGAACAGCAATTCAAACTCCTTCATCGGAATTGTATCGCCGTTTACGCTGAACCCGTTCCGGTCAACGGTCAGCTTTCCGATTTGGATAACTTGTGACGATTCAATCTTGTAACGCCGTAACAACGCTTTTATACGCATTAACAGTTCATCGCCCTCGAACGGCTTTGTCAAATAATCGTCCGCCCCGAGATTGAAACCTTTCACCTTGTCGGACAGTCCCGATTTCGCCGTCAGGAACAGCACGGGCAGATTCTCGTAATATTTACGGAGTTTCTCAACAAGCTGATAACCATCCATTCGCGGCATCATTATATCAACGACGGCGCAGTCACAACCGTCAATTTTTTCAAGCGCATCACGCCCGTCAGTGGCTTCAACTACGTTAAAGCCGCCGTTTTTCAGTATTTCCCGCACGAGTTCGCGGATATACGGATCGTCGTCCGTGATTAGAATTTTCGGCATCCTTCACCACCCCGGAGTTATTTTATCATGAAAATGTAAACAGAAGTTAAACTCTTCTATAATGCACATCCATATCCGACGGAAGCCCAGCTCATTAATATATTATCCATAATTCGTAATAAAATAATTGCATAATACAAGGACAGGAGTAAAATCCCCCTGCCCTTCGGTCACCCTTCCCAAAAGTTACTTCCGTCCATAGCCCTGCCCCATCGATAGCAGCCTGGGCAACGGCTATCATTTAGACCCTGCCTCAATTTTTTATATTATGGAACACTTTTATTATTAGCTATTTCAAGTGTTTCACTGATGAATTCTTCAAATTCATTAACTGTTGGGCAAGTTTTGCAAGCTCTGCCATATATGATAAAAGAAGGTAAAATCCTGCAAAGGAGTGTAACCTAATTCAAAATTTTATTGTTCATGACCGCTCAAAATACAACTTTTAGCGAAAAAGCAGGGCGCTGACAGTCAAATCTTCATCTGCCTCACTCTTTGGTCCATATATATTTCTTTAATGAAATCAATAAAATCATTCATATTTTATTACAAAACTCTTCTATTTCATTTCTTCTGTTTTCAACGTCACCTTTATATTCGATAGAGCAGAGCCCCAAACTATCTATTGATACTATTTCTAAGTGTCCATAAAAGTGTTCTATGCTTTCTATTATTCTATTACACTCCTTCATACTCGGCCCTGTTCGTAATGCAATACTATACCCCTTCTTCCCATGACCAATTGTTGCATACGGTTCATGTGTATTACACCAGGGTGTACATCTGTCTATAAATACCTTAAATTGTCCTGGGATATCGGCCCAATAAGAAGGTGCTACTGAAATAATAATATCAGCCCGAGAATATTCTTCGATAACTTTTAGAACATCATCTTTTTGTATGCACTTTGCTGTTTCATGACATGTCCGGCACCCTTTGCAAAACTTTATGTCATAATCATCAATACAAATGTTTCTAATATCATATTTTGCTTTCAATAATGAGTTAACTATACTTATTATTTCGGCTGTAGCACCATTTTTTACAGGGCTGCAATTTATCAATAAAACATTCATCAATATACCTCCACAACTTCCTGTTTATCTGACCGGTCCATCTCATACAAGGTTACCAGTATTCTACCAAAATGTGTCCCATAATTCAAACCTAAAAAGTGTTCCACAATGCATGTTTTTCAATTCTGAGTCGCAAGAAACGACTGTTTTTATTAAAAAACAGGGTGCTGGCAGTCAAAATTTCATCTGCAAGCACCCTGTTATGTGATATTAATATTCTCTCAAACCTTTGCA
>JAEWSZ010000179.1 GCA_023397905.1 Bacillota bacterium
ATCAAATTTTCCATATATGATGTTAACGGCTACGACAAGAACGGGAAACTGGTTTACAGTTATAAAAAACGAATTGGCTTGGGAGTCGATAAATAATCTTCTTGTATTATGCCTTAATAATGTCATACTAAGTTATATTATACACTTTTCCATATCCCTTTTTCTTGTCTTGAAAAATCACAGATT
Organism: Bacillota bacterium; assembly: GCA_023397905.1. GTDB lineage: Bacteria > Bacillota > Clostridia > Acetivibrionales > DSM-1351 > Ruminiclostridium. Next base: position 187 of record JAEWSZ010000179.1, read on the forward strand.
TTTATACCTATTTCTGCGGCTCCGTTACCGTTATTGCGATAGTTCATTTCACCAACTGGAACATTGTCGACTTCAATTATCAATCTTCTATGAGTATCATCTGTGTCATTACTAAGGCTCTCAGCAATGCTCTCTGGAGTTTGCCCTGTGTCGTTTGAAAACCAGCGTGTGACATATTTTACCATCATTCCACCACTTAGACAAAAGTCTTGAATCATTGGTAGATGCTGTAAAAATCGATTATAGTGCACTAGCTGGTAAGGATTATGAAAATATTATGAAGGTCAAGATGTCTTCTTCTGATATGCCGGATATTTTTTCAACACATGGTTGTGCAAAAATCAGATATGGCATATTTCTTGCAGATTTAAAAGACAGAGCATGGGCAAAAAATATCTCACCTACTTTCAAACCATTAAAAGTGTAAAAAATAGCGCAAAAAACGTAGACTTATGTCATTTATTTTTGATTTTATATAATTTATGATTTACATAAAACAAAAAAAGAAAGGAGCAAAGCAGTAATCGGGATTTAAAGTATTGTAATTATGGAGTGAATGCAATTTTGAAAAGGAGGATAAAAAATGTTAAGAGTCAAGACAAAAATTTTACCAGTATTTTTATCTGTACTAATTATGCTCTTATGTATATTCGAAGGGTTAATCCCTGTTACAAATGTTATGGCAGCGACTCCCAATCTTGTTGTAAATTCAAGTTTTGATGGTGCAGATGGTTGGAATTTCATAAACGGCGGGGTTTCAGGAGGACATTTTTATTTGGATTCGAATGCCCGTGTAAGCCAGATAATAACAATTCCAACTACTGGGACATACAAAATTGAAGGTTATATGGCGACCTCAGGAGGTGAGGTTGACTGTACATTCGGTGTTAAATACAAGGATGGGGATACACTAAATGAAATAACTCTGGAAAGCGGCCTTAATTATGAATTAAAGACACTGGGGCAGTTTGATTTACAGGCAAATGATCAGATTGAGGTGTACTGCACAAGAGGATCAACAGGCGACTGGATTAACGGAGACGATATATCAGTTACAGATGTGAACTATGTTGCACCGCCGGATAAACCTAATTATAGAGGTAATTTATTAAAAAATCCGGGCTTTGAGGATGGATTGGAGAAATGGACATTTGAAAACAGCTCAAACAATTATCATTCCGGAAGTGGAATTCAAAACAATAACCCACATAGTGGAAATAAAGGATTTTTTCTTGACGGAGGCTCTGAACATGCTGTAAGACAAACAATAACGGTCCCATTCAGCGGATTTTACAAAACATCTGCTTATATTTCTACCGGAGGTGGAAATAGTAAATTCGGATTGAAATATTCCAACGGGGATACAATTAAGGAAATTACAATTCCAAACGGTGCCGGTTATTCCACTTCACAGGTGCTCAAAGAAGTAGAACTAATGAAGGGCGACACTGTTGAGATATATTGTTTGGGTGGAGACTCATGGACAAATGGTGATGATTTTCAATTTGAATATGATATATCACAAACACAATACAATTTACTGACCGGTTCGGATTTTCCCGAAAATGCTGCAAGTGCTGCCATATTTGTTCCCAGAGATGGAGATTATGCCTTTACAGCTGAAATAACTGCCATTGATTCTACTACCGGGGCCGCAATTACATTTGACGGTCAAAGTGAATTAGTACAGCCGGGCGAAACAAAAGAAATCCACTTGATTTCCAAAGGAAAAACTTGTGGAGATGAAATTACTTTGTCTATTGCGGGAAATTGCTCGGTAAATGAACCGAAGATTTTCTTTGATACTTCAAATATACCCAATACAAAGCCAGAGGCTCAAGATGTTCAAATAGAAGGACAGGCGACGTCAGGTACAACATTGATCGGTTCATATTCATATTTCGACGCTGACGTGGGACAGGAAGAGGGAACCCCCAAATTCCACTGGCTCAGCAGCGATTCACAGGATGGTATCTACACACCGATTGAGGGTGAAGACACAAAATCATTGACATTAAGCGATGATATGGAAAATAAATACATAAAATTCGAAGTTACACCGATGGACACTTATGGTCTTAAAGGTGAACAGGCTCGATCAGAGGCTATAGGACCAATAAAAATTAATTTAATACGCAACTCAAGTTTTGATATTGAATCAGGAATATCAGGCTGGTCTGTAAAAAATGGAGGCTCTGTTACAAATAACAGCGGCTTGGCTCATACAGGCTTCAGATATGCCAGCATCCCTGCCAGAGCACCTCTTGCAGAAGTATTTTATCCGGTTAAAATAGAAAAAACATCCTACTATAATGCAGGAGCATGGGTAAAAACATCAACGGCTGGCGGTGAACTTGGCATACGAATAAAGGGAAGAAGTGTCCCGATAGCTTCAGTTCAAATTCCCCAATCAGATACATATCAGTTTGTTTCTATTCCTAAGTTTGTACTGGAGAAAGGCAGTAATGTAGAAATATATATAAAGGGCACGGAGGAGTGCTCCAATATAAATGCTGATGATTTCCAGCTGATACAGGACAATACAGAGGAGATCCCAACCCTTTCAAATTTGCTTTCATTTACGGTAGAAGGAGAAGTTGATTCAAAGATAAACGACGAGGATAAAACAATACAGGTTACAGTTCCATACAAAACTGATATAACAAAGTTAAAAGTCGCCGCTGAGCTTTCAGAGGGAGCTTCCATGACACCTGCTTCCGGTAGTGTGGTTGATTTTGGCAGCCCTGTGGAATTTACCATAGCTAACGGCAATGTTTTAAATATTTGGACTGTTACCTGTATTGTAAAAGAAAAGACTGTCACTTTAAAGTCTGATAATGCTATGCTTCAAGATACGTTCAACTGGGCTGTAAATAAGACAGGTCAATATGTAATGACTGGTAAAAGCGGGTATGTAAATAAGACTGAAGGCGACCCTATCGGAAATGGAACAGCAGACTATATTCCGTCGTATTGGGCTGGCTATTATGACAGATCTGCATTCTATTCGAGAGATTTTGTACATCAGTCGGTAGCAGCAGAACTAGTAGGCCTTCAGAATGAAAACTATAGTATGTTCTATACTTTTGCAGAGAATGCCACCGAGGCAAGAAAATGGTATACACCATGGTCGTTTAATTTTGATGGTACACCGCTCACAATAGATTACAACTATGATGACTTTTTTGTACGTGAGGTACCCGCACAGTTCGAGCTTGTTGAAAAGGCATATAAACAGTATTTGTGGACAGGTGATGAAAAATATATTAAGGATCCGGTAATGTGGAATTTCTATACAAGGGTTATGACTGATTTTATCACCTTGCATGACAGCAATCATAATGGAATTGCAGAAGGAACAGCAAGGGGAATTTATCAGGGTGCTTGCAGCTATAATGAGCGCGGTGATGAACCAATCATAGAATCTGGAGATGCTATTGGTTCTCAATATCAGGCAACTCTTGCTTATGCGGCAATGCTGGCAGCACGGGGTGAAAATGAAGCTTCACAGCAATGGTATGATAATGCAGACCAGCTAAAAAAATATTTCAATGGAGATTGGAGTGTTTATAACGGCGATGGCAGCGGACGTTATGCAAGAGCTGTAACGGCTGATGGCAGAAAATACAATGATTTTGGTAAAGAAAATAGTTGGTTTATGCCAATGAAGCTTATTACTGAACCAGGTAGCCGAAATGATGCTTACTTGGATTATATTTCAGAAAATGTTGCAAACGGAATAGGAACAGGCCCACAGGCACCTGCTAATATCGAGGCGTATACATATTTACCGGATACATTCTTCCCTTATAATAGAAACGAGGATGCATGGAAATGGATGAAGTATGTAATTGGACAAAAAGACAATCCTCATGAACATGCATCTCAGGGAACAAACGGGGATTATCCGGAAATTTCCTTTACTTTGGTTTCACAGACAATTGAAGGATTAATGGGCGTTACTGCCGACGCACCGCAGGATAAAGTCTCAACTCTGTCTCATCTTCCGCAGGAAATAGGTTGGGTACAAGCAAACTACATCAACATGGGTGATCATTTATTGAATATTCGCCAGGATGGATTAAAAAAGACAACAATGGAGAATGTTTCAGACCATGCTCTATCATGGGAAGCGCAGTTCACAGGAGTATATCCTTCAGTTAATGTAAGCGGCGCATTAAAAACAGCTCAAACAAAAACAATTAATGGTTTGACTGTCAGCTATGTTACAGTTGATGTCCCGGCAGGTCAGACTGTTACTGCGGAGGCAACAAGTAGAACTATAGGTTCCGGTAATGGAAGCAGTAATATACCGGAGCCTCCTGCTAAAGTACCCGAGCAGAACAACGGGCCGGTAAAAATAAAAGCACCGAAGCCGTCATTAGATGCCACAGGAACAGCAACAACGGTAATTGACACAGAAACCTTCCAAAAAGCTGTGGGAGCATCCAAAGCAATTTCAATCGAGGTTCCAATCGTAGAAGGAGCAAACGTATATGAGACGACAATTCCGGCAGAAGCGGTTACAGCAGGGGAAAAGTCGAGAATCGTAGAAATCATAACGGAGATAGGCAGTATCACTATCCCTTCAAACATGCTGAGTAAAGGAGAAACAGCAAATGTACAGAATGTAGTGCTCTCCATTGCTAAAGCGGATGCCGGGTATCTGGATGGAACCGTACAGGATGAAATAGGAAACCGACCGGTAATTGAAATAAGCCTCAAGATAGGTGGAAGTACAAGGGCCTGGAGCAATCCGGAGGCACCGGTAACAATATCCATACCGTATACACCGTCAGCAGAGGAACTGACCGATCCGGAGCATATCGTGGTATGGTATATAGACAGTAAGGACAGGATAAAAGCAGTGCCTACAGGAAAATATGACGCGGATACAGGAACCGTAACATTCACAACAACATATTTCAGCAGGTATGCAGTAGCCTTTGTGAAAAAGACTTTCAGTGATATCGATGATTACGCATGGGCTAGGAAGGCAATCGAAGTAATGGCTTCCAAGGGAGTCATCAACGGTACGACCGCAGACACATACACACCTTCGGCAGCAGTAAAGAGAGCAGATTTCATGTTGCTGCTGGTAAAAGCCTTGGGCTTGAGCACGGGAACGGAGGGGAACTTCTCGGATGTGAGCCCGACAGCCTACTATGCGGAAGCGGTGGCGACGGCAAAGAAGCTGGGCATAACCACAGGTGTGGGAAATAACAGGTTCAACCCGGAGGCGCAGATTTCAAGACAGGATATGATGGTCTTCATCAACAAGGCAATGATCGTGGCAAAGAAGAACCTTGCCGCAGGAACAACGGCAGACCTTAATGCTTTTACCGATAGGACGAGTATCACTTCCTATGCAGAACAGAGTGTCGCAACCCTTGTAAAGAACGGCATTGTTTCTGGCAGCGGAGCCAACATCAATCCTCTTGGAAATGTAACAAGAGCGGAAACTGCGGTATTGATTTACAAGGTCTACAATAAATAAATTTCAAATGGTTAATTTGAATAAGCAACTGTTTCGGCTATATTGGAGCAGTTGCTTATTCTATTTCGGAGTCAGGGTGGGGAGCATGTTAAAATAGTAGACAGTTTGCTAAGATAGAAAGGGGCCGGATAGGTCCTGCGAAATGGAGAGGATTCAAAAAAGGTTGGGATATAGATCACCGATTGTAATCAAAACTAGAGTTGACCAATGCTAAAGCATCAAGGTAACCCTGGATTTTTCCTAAAATAATCTCATTCATTAATTTTTTCACTTAATTCAAGCCATTCTTCTGTACCTCTGAATCTATTTAAGCCAACAGTCTCAAATTCATTACAGCCTTCTTTTTTTCTAACTCCCATTAACTTTAAGGATTTATTAAAGGCATCCTTACTTTTTTCTTCAGAAAATACAACATCCTGATTAACCCAAACAATAGAGCTTTGATAACCTGTTCCTCCAAAGTAATCAGCCTCAAAGTATGCAATTGTACCATCCTCAGAGGCTGCAGCCAGCAAATTGGCAATCCTTTCATTTAGAAATATGAAACTGCCTATATGATTACTTGGTTTATAATTGTTAATCTCATCAAATAATTCATCGGACATTGGCATGATATATAGTTCATTATGTAAATTTAGTGCCTTTGCATTTTTAAAATTGCTGCTTAGATGGTGCAATGCAGGAGTGCAACCAATTACAGCATTTAATGAATATCCCATAATTTTTCACCTCATTTATATCAGAAAGCCCATCTATGTTCTGAAGGTAGGCATTCATCACATAACAATTTACCAAAACAGTAGCACCATTACACAGACCTTCAACAACATCTGCCTTTTCTCTATCAGTTACCCATCGCCCACATTTTGAGTACTTAGCACAATTAAGTTCATCTGGCTTGTCAAAATGGATTAAAGCCATTTGCATCACATTTGTTAATGTGGGTTTTATTTATTTTATCATCATTTCCAAGGATATACAATTACATATGCTATGCTAACAGGGCACAGGGTTGTTTACCCTATATCCATAAGAACATGACTTTGGTAAAATAAAGAGTGATATAAAAAATATAAATCTTTTACCATATGAATTGAAGACAGAGCTCATAAAAATGTTTATATCACAAGGAGAAATTTGAAAATGGAGGAAAAGTTAACTGGAGGCTGTATTTTTAACTATGCCATGTCTATATATCCTTTTTGGTTTTATTGGAAATTATTGGCATTCACATAGCTGAAAATACAGCCTCTCCGTCAATTTTTACCAGTTAATTCAATTTCCGAATTATTTTCTCCAAACAAAAGCCCTTTCAAGTTTCCGGTATCTATAACTTTATGGAAGGAGGTGCTTAATTTGTATTCTCCGGTAGCACTGTTGAAGCCTTCCCCTCCAGGACCGCCCGGAATTGATACAACTGTTCCGTCATTATATTTTACACCTTTAAAAAGTATTGGCTTTAAGGGTTCTAATTTGCCCAGGTCAACTCCTTCTGCTTTTTCCATGGATTTTATATCTTCTCCGTCAAAGTAAACTGTCATTGACAACGGTGAAATCTCAACTCTTTTCACCAATACATCATAACCGGATAAATTATATTTTTTGTTCATGTCAAAGCTTTCCGTTGAGTCCTTATAGGACATTTTCCAGGTCAGTGTCCAATCTCCTTTTAAAATAGTATACATATCAAGTTTCCCTGCGTCAGCCTGTAAGTTCTTAAAATGAAGGGTGAAGTTCTTCTCATTGAAATCTATACTTTTTTTAATCCAGATTTCATAATACCTTTTATTTGTTATTTCAGGTTCCTGGATAACATCCATAAACCCGTGACCTGTGCTGTAAGAATAATCCTTTTGTCCGAAAATATCAAACTGCCACTCTTCAAACAAATTTGTATCGGTCAATTTTATATCTTCAGGCGCTGTAACTTCCAGTAGGGCATAAAAATAGTCCATATCCTGCAACGTTTGAACCAGGCTGATTGTAAGGCCATTATCGGTCACGGAAGATTCGGCTTGTTCTGTTACTCCCTTTTCAATCAAATTATTCTGCTGTACTTTATCAGCGCCGAATATTTCCGCCAATTTCTGATTCCACTGAAAATATCCTGCCGCTAAGGCTGTTATGCTTCCAAGGGCTAATACGGCAGCTAACACAATTGCAGCAAGGCCTTTTTTTGACAATCTTCTATTCCTTTCAACAGAGATTTCTGCCAATGCATTTTCCACCCTGTTATGAAATCCTTTAGGAACAACCGGAAATTCCTGCTTTAAATCTTTTTTATACATAGTCGATCATACCTCCTCCAACCATTTTCTTAAATTGGTTCTCGCTCTTGAAAGTCTGCTTTTAACAGTACCTTCCCGTATTTTCAGAATATCTGCTGTTTCCGCAACGCTGAAGCCTTCGATATAGTACAGAATTACCAGGGTTTTTAAATCCTCATCGAGCTTCATAATACTCAAATACAAATCCGAATAATTTATAGGTGCAGCCGCTGCTTCGGGAGTTATGTATTCTTCATAGGAAACATTTTTTTTATGAAAACGGCTGATTTTATAACATTCATTAATTAAAATTCTCACCAGCCATGTCTTGAAAAATGCCTCTTTTTTTAAAGAGGCCAGTTTATGATAGGCTTTCAGAATAGCCTCCTGTACTGCATCCTCGCAATCTTTCTCATTTTGCAGAATTGATTTTGATACGCGGTATAGCGTTGCTTCCGACTTCCTGACCTCATCTGCAAATGTGTTTTTATCCATTATTTGAGTTTTCTCCCTTCCGACTATTTCAGCTGAAGGTCATAAATGATACTGACAAAGCAAAAAATGTACGAGAAAATAATAGACCATTTTTATATGAATATGATGAACCTTGTTCGGCTTTTTTTTACTCAATTGCAATAGATTGTAAAGGTAATGTTTATCCATGCAATTCTATGTACTATAAGGTAGGTAATATATTTGATAATTCAATAAGTGAAATTTGGAACAACTCTAATGAATTAAAGCGCATTAAAAAGATTAAAAAGGATGATTTAAAGGAATGCAAAGGATGCATGTTAAGCTCTTATTGTGAAAGATGTCCGGGACTTGCGCTGTTAGAAGACAAAACACTTATAGGGTGTTCAAACTCTGCTAAACATATAGCTCTAGTTAGGAAACAAATAGGAGGGTAATTCTAGTTGTATAACATATACAATTATTACAATCTTAAGGAAGGGAGGCGGCAGATATGTATGTTACTCCAGTAATTTCTTTCTCTGTAAATGCGTGTATGGGCATTGCACTTTGTCCAGGATGTGGACAAGGAACCTGTAATGGTAAATAACTATTAAAGCAGTATAAGTGGTATTGAATATGAATTTGATATCACTTATACTACTTATAAGAGGAAAACTAAATGGTAAAATATATATATAAGCTTAAGTGGATTATTTTTGTCAAGATAATAACCGCAGTAATTTCAATAATCGGTCTTGCCGCAATGCCGTATATAACAAAATTGCTATTCGACTATGATTTTTCTAAAGGTGCAAGTGGGGTAATATATTATATTGCTTTATATTTTGTGGCTATCTTAATTGGTATGTCTTTTGAAGGTATCAGCCAATTGCACGCTTGGAAATTAAATAAAGAATTTAATTTACTTGTAAAAGAAGATGTATTCTCATCTATTGTGAACTTACCATTCTCAGAATTTAAACGCAGAAATACTGGTGAATATACTTCTATATTTAATAATGATATAGCTGTTGCAGAAGGATATGTTGAAAGTGTAGTAGCTATTATCCAAACAAGTATTCAGGTAATAATATATGCAATATATATTTTTTATTTGGATTATAGAATTGCAATCGTTATCATGATAGGTTCGATTATTTCACTTTTTTTACCTACGGTTACAAGTAAAGCACTTTCTGATAGAAGGGGTGCGCACTTGAACGCAATGGGCTTATACACGAATAAGATACAGGATCTATTAGAAGGATTTAAAAATATCAACAATCAAACAAGAAAACAAGTTATAGCAAACCAAAGCAAATCACTTAATGACATGGAAAATAAGCTATTATATTTTGGCCGTTTTAGCACTTTTGCAAATTTATTTAGCGGTTCATTTATGTATCTTTTAAATATAGCTTGCTTTGCAACTGTTGGTATACTTCTTTTACAATCTAGTATTTCAATTGGGACGGGAATAGCTACATTGGGATATGTAGAAAGTTTTGTTTTCCCGTTAAGCTATATTTTGAAAGAAACAAGCAATATCAAATCTACTAAATCAACTAAAGATAAATTAATCGGATTTTTAGAGTATTCGAAAAATACCCGGCAGGAAACCCAAAAAATATCTCAATGTAATACAGATATAACATTTAAAAATGTCACTGTCTGTTTTGATGGTTTTTCATTGGAAGATTTTAGCTATACTTTTAAGAAAGGGAAAAAATATGCCATTGTTGGACACAATGGTAGTGGAAAATCAACAATTCTAAATGCTTTCCTGCATTATGTAGATTTGGAAAAGGGGGAAATAAGTGTGGATGGTGTATCTATCTGTAATTGCAACTATAACGACTTTACTGGCTTCACCAATCCTTCTAGTCATACCTACCATTCGAGCTTTACGGATAATGTAACAATATTCGGTTCTTACCCCTCGGAAAAGATGGAATCCGTTATTAAAGATTTAGATAATATGAGAGTAAATTCCATAAAAAATACTGAAGACTGTACCGCTCTGAGCAATGGGGAAAAGCAGTTAATGGAGTTTATTAAAATGATATTGAGTGATAAAGATATAATGCTGTTTGATGAGCCATTTTCTGCACTGGACATAAAAAATAGCAAAAAGCTGCAGGATAAGCTCAAAAATATTGAAAATAAAATAATTATAGTAATCACTCATGATTTGTCTAAAGATAATTTAAAAGACTTTGACGAAGTAATATTAATGAAAAATGGTAAAATAGTAAAGAGTGGTAAACCAGATGTTGTTTTTCAAGATTATAAATCCTTTGATTTTAAAAATGATTCTACATTAACCGATAATTGTGATTAGATTGATTACAATCTAAATCAAGGTTCAGATGCTTATATCTTACTCAATTTGTTGGAACTTACATAAAATATAAAATGTTCCATAATAATTATACAAATTATAATTTTTTATAAAATAAATATAACCTCACTAAGTGCGTTATATTTACCTGTAGGATTTTTTAATTTTATTGAAACTATATTAGAGATTTCTGTCTTTAAATTTTATAGCATACAATTATTCATACTTTTCTAATTGTTTCTCTACATAATCCCAAGCATTTGCCAATCACGAAATAACCAATCAAATTTGCTGATTGGTTCCGTACTGTTAACACCCAGAAGTAAAGTTCTAATTGCCTCTGTTTTGCACTGTACCGATTCCGGATTTGCCGCGGGTTAATTCAAAATATGCCAATAAAATGGCGGTATTGTCAATTATATTGTTGAATAAGTGCTTAATTATTTATATAATAATTTTAGTTTGGAAAAGTTTACATGAACAGGGGAGATATGCTTATGGAAAAGTTACAAAACAGAAGGATCGCAATGGTGATAGTGAGTGTGCTATTAATAGCGGCGCTTATACTGCCCGCAGGTATGGCCACCAATGTGGCACAGGCTGCTGCAAAGCCATCCATTGCCGCGACAATGAAAATTGGTACGGGAAGTATTGTAGGAAATTATGATTATTATTCCAAAACCGATGGCAAATATGTTTTAAGTGTGTCAAATGTGGTGAAGAACGCAACTTATAGCTTTGTTTCAAGCAATGCAAAAGTACTTGCTGTGAAAGCGAGCGGTTCAAAGGTGTACCTGACCGGGGTGAAGGCCGGAACCGCAACTATTACATGTAACCAGAAATTAAGCGGCAAGACTACCAAGGTCGGAACTTGTACGGTTACTGTAGTGAACGCCACTGTCCGCCAGGATTTTGTACCTGAATTGCCTTTAGGCAATGGTACGGTGGAGGTAATTGAATTTGCTAACAGAAATAATGATGCGGCTTATACATATGTTTCTGATAATAAAAACTTTTCAATGAATGAGAAATTCAGTACATTTGATGGTATGCAATTCATTCACCAAATATATATTGCAAAAGCGCCCGGAACATATACCGTTACTGTTAAGGAAACTTATAATAAAGTCACCAGAGTAGTAGGAAAGATCAAATATACAGTTAAAAAGGCGACGGTAACACCGAAAGAAACCATAGAGCTGGGAGCGGATACAGATGCTTTGGACTTGATAAGCAATTACAGGACTGACGTGAACTACCTGTTTAAAGCTGAAGACAGCAGTATAGTTCAGATATCCGACGATTACGCAGTTTATTTAACAGGCAAAAAAGTGGGAACTACGAAAATAAATATATATGAAAATACAAAAACTCCTGATAAGAGCAAGCTTATCGGAACTTGTACAATTACTGTAAAAGAGGCCGTACTGGAAAGTCTTGACTACAGCTTTGATGAAACGGAGGCCTATGTGGGTGATGAACCAGTTTCGGTTGAAGTATTCAAGGAGCCTTCACATGCGCCAGGTACAATAACAGTTACTTCCTCTGATCCGAAGGTAGCCACAGTCAGCAGTGTCGATGAAGACGGCACCTTCGAAGTTACGCCTGTAAGTGAAGGAACCACGACAATCACCATAACCTGCGGAACTATAACCGAAACTGAAACCTTTACCGTTTATGAAGACGATGAAGATTAGTAGTGAAATTGGTGCTTCAGGATTTGGGTCAATAAAATTACAATTCCTCCTGGAATGAGCTGATGTTGCCGTGACATTCATTAACAACGCAGTCTATCAGACACTGACCGTTATTATATATCTGCTGTTAAGCAAACAGGTACAGCAGAGTATGATTGCCGGCGCTATCAAAGGATAATTATAAAATAGGCAAAAACTGTACTCAAAATCACGTGGGTACAGTTTTTTTGAGGGCTATTTCATTTTTTGATTGGATCAATCTGCCGACGCCAATCAATGAACCGGCAGCATACCGTTAAATACGTTTTGAAATACCGTAGCCACGGCTCCCACAAGCGGTGCGGATTCACCGAAAGACGATACCGCCAGCTTTATTTTTTGAGAGCAGTTCTGAAACATGAGAGTATTCATACCCTCTTCAAGCTGTTTAAGGTACTGATTCACAAGGAATGCGCCTTCGTCTCCGATTATTACGATCTCGGGGTCAAATATGTTTACTATTGTCACAAGAGCATTCAGAACCGCCTCAATATAGCTGTCGACGATTTGCTTTGTAGCCTCGCCGGCGGAATTGAGAGATATCTCTTCCAGCAGCTTTCCCACCGAGGCAGCCCCTGTGTTCTGCAGAAGGCTTAGAGTATTTGTATATAGTTCCAGACAGCCGTTTCTTCCGCATGAGCACCTGGGGCCGTCGCTCTTGATGGATATGTGTCCGATCTCACCGGCGTAACCTCCGCTGCCGTGGAGCATTTGACCGTTTATAATAATTCCGGCTCCTACTCCGCTGCCTATGCCGAGATACACAATATTTCCGGTATCCTTGGCAATTCCATAGAGGTGCTCGGCCAATGCCGCGGCATTCATGTCATTATCCAGAAAAACAGGAAGCGAAAACCGCTCACGCAGTATGTCGCCTATGCCGACATACTTGATATTCCTGAAGTTGGGAGGATTTAGTATCTTCTGCCTGTGAATGTCCAGGGGCCCTATAGAGGCAATGCCAATCCCGATAAATTCAAAGTTTTTATTAGCGGCAATTATTTTATCAATCAATTTTACAGTCAAATCAATAAATTTTTCATTGTCGGCATCCACCGGAAGAGAGGCTTTTTCCGAATAAAAAATATTGCCCTTGATATCCGCGGCGATCCCCTTGATCTGATATCGGGAAATGGATATGCCTATGGAGTTTATTCTATGATCCGGTATGTAGATGGCAGTCGGCTTCCGCCCGGAATATGATCCGGACTGCTTATTTGACACACCGTTTATTATTCCGCCCTCCTCAATAAGATTATCCTGCTGCAGCTCCGAAACGATTTTGCTTATCCCCATTTTGGTAAGATTGAGATTCTTTGAAAGCTCAATTCGGCTGGCAGTCCCTTTTGCGACCAGATATCTGAGTATTTCGGCTCTGTTGGTATCTCTGAGATACTGGGGATTTTTAGGCTTTATTGAGTTCCGGTATTTATCATTCATATGAACACTCCTCAAAAGATAGTTTAATCCTAAAAAAATATTACCATAAATTTTTAATAAAAATAAGTAAAAATAAACAAATAGTAATAATTTCTTACTAAACCTATTGACAACTAATAGTAAAAGGTGTTTACTATTAGTATAGATTGTACAAAAAAATCTAATACTAAATCCAAATATTAGGCTTTTTGTACAATACAATAGAGTGAAAGGTGGAAAATTATGAAAAAATCATTATGTATCATGTTGGCTCTGCTGATATTGATGTCAACTGCCTTGTTTGGATGCGGGTCAGGTAATACCGCAACAAATTCATCCACAGCAGATTCTTCTGCCGGTTCATCCGGCTCAGGTACGAAAGGCGAACCAAAGGTTACAAATGACACCGTAGGATACCCGGACTCAACAGTTGAATTGACATGGCTGCCGCAGGAAGCATTTGACTCCCCCAATAAACCTGTGGCGGATTATGAAAAGCAGAAAGCAATAGAATTTGTAAAGCAGCACCCGGAAGTTATAATTAAAATAACAGCTCAGTCAGTAAATATACAGTACGCCATGGCAAAGCTGCTTATTCAGGCACAGTCCGGTTCGGCTCCCGACCTGGCGGCAATTGACAGTTTTATTCTGCCAAGCTATTGGAAGTATCTGAAGCCCCTTGATGATGTAATGGCTGAAAATAACCTGGCTTTGGACAGCTGGTTTCCTTTCGCTCAAAAGCTGATGAAGCCTGAGGACAAGACGCTTGCTCTTTGGTACAATACCGACGTTCGCGTTATGTACTATCAGAAATCATTGTTCAGTACTCCTCCAAAGGATTGGGATGAATTGCTGACACAAATGCAGGAACTTAAAAAATCCGGTGACTATATATTCATGTATCCTGCCGGAAAGAACGAAACTACATCATGCGATATCTGGCCATGGTTCTGGGCACAGGGAGGCCAGATAGTAGATGACTCGGGAAAACCTGTATTCAATGAAGGCGCAAACAAAGAGTACATGCTCAATACACTGAATTTCCTGAAAAAGACCGCTGATACGGGAATAACCCCCACCAGAGTTACCTCCTTTATGACGGACGGTGATATGAACCAGGATGTGGCAAGCGGTAAAGTTGCGGCATTTGTGGGAGGAAGCTGGCTTGCGACACAAATAGGAGCCATAATCGGAGAGGATACCTTCCAGAAGGAATATGCATTGGCGGCCATACCTGTGAAACCGGGTGCAAATACAACTACCACATCAGGCGGATGGACATATGGCGTTTTCAGCGATGATGATGCAAAGAGAAAGCTTGCCGCACAATTTGCCATAGACACCTTCGTCGGTGACAAAGGCGTAGAAGGATACTGCCTTGCTTCGGGCAATCTTCCGGTCAGACCGGCACTTTATGACAGCATAGAAGAATTTAAAACCGATCCTATTCAACAGCAGTTTAAGGATTCTTTGCAGATAGCAACTGTAAGGCCGGGCGTTGAAATTTACAACTATATATCCACTGAATTCCAGATTGCGATTTCAGATGTGATATCCGGCGCCGCGACCCCTGAAAAAGCGCTTGATAAAATGGCAAAGGATGTTGATGCGGAGTATGCTGAAAAATAATATTTACAGTGATAACAATTTTTAAATGTGGGGTTTTATTATGAATCAAATAAAAGACCGAAAAATTATAAAATCCGCATGCATAAAGAATTCTGAAAGGAGCAGCCAGCGTCCGGTACTCTGGTTGCTCCCATTGCTTATATTCTTATCGGTGTTCTTTTTGTTTCCGTGCATAGACATGATAAGAATGAGCTTTACCAATGCATCTATGACTTCATCAAGCTACAGGTACACGTTGAGTTCATATATCAGGATATTTCAGGACCCGTCTCTTCTTTATGTATTGGGGATAACGTTGTTTTTTGTTGGTGTAAGTGTTATTCTGCAATTTGCATTGGGCTTTGCCATTGCATACGGAGTTGAC
>JAEWSZ010000198.1 GCA_023397905.1 Bacillota bacterium
AAATTATCACCGATCCGCTTGGGAATGTCATTGCACTAAAAAGAGGGAACGGAAAAGATAAAAAGAGGATCATGGTTTCGGCTCATATGGATGAGATCGGTTTTTCAGCCTTGAAAATCACTGACGACGGTTATATAAAGGTTAAAAAAATGGGGGGAGTATCGGCTTTCACCTCATTTATGAACAGAGTCGTATTCAAAAACGGTATCAGCGGTATCATTGGCTGTACTGAGAAGATTGAGAAAATAGAGGCTGCGGATATAGGCAAGCTTTACGTGGATATAGGTGTCTCCTCAAAAGAGGAGGCTCAGAAGCTGGTTGAAATAGGTGAACCTGCAAGTTACGAGTCAGCCTATAAGGAGTTGTGCAACGGCTGCGTTACGGCCAAAGCGCTGGATGACCGCATAGGCTGCTATATTTTGATCGAGTCTGTGAAAAAAATCCGGGAAGCATACAATGACATTTATTTTGTCTTTTCTGTACAGGAAGAGGTAGGCCTGATTGGGGCTACGGTTTCAGCCGAACGGATAAAACCGGATATAGGTATTGCCGTGGACATCACCGGCGCTTTCGACACTCCGGACAACAAGGAGGGAAATACGGTGCTGGGCGGGGGAGCAGCCATAAAGGTTCTGGATAACTCGGTCATATGCGACGAAAACCTTGTCAGGGAGATGGTATTGTGTGCAAAAAACGGCAATATCCCATATCAGAGAGATGTACTGGCCGGAGGAGGCACGGATGCGGGCGCAATTAACAAATCCGGCAGCGGAGTGAAAGCATGCGCTGTTTCCATACCCACACGATATGGGCACAGTCCCCATGGAATTGTCAGCATGAAGGATGTGGCGGCTTGCATAGATTTGCTGAGCGCATTTATTAATAAGCAGTTTATTTTTTAAAAATACAATAGAAAAGTATTAAAAGGATCCATATAGGGTATTCCCTTTGGAAATATATTATTAAAAGGAGATGTTTCAATGAAAAAGCGTTTATTTGCAACAATTACAGCTATTTTGCTTGTGCTTTCCGTCATGCTGACGGGGTGCGGGCAGAATTCCGCATCATCAGGCGGCAGCAACACCATCAACTGTGTGTTCCCGGCCGACCCTGAGTCCTTTGATTCTTCAAAGGTTGCGGAAGCTTCGGCAAACACAGTTATCCAGGAGACCCAGGAAGGCCTGGTAAGGCTCGGGGACAAAAAAATCGAACCCGCAGGCGCCACCAAATGGGATGTTTCGCAGGATGGAATAACATGGACCTTCCATCTGAGAGATTACACTTATTCCGACGGAGTTAAAGTCAAGGCCCAGGATTTTGTATATGCTGTCAGGAGAATGTTTGATCCTGCAACCACTTGCCCCAGCGCAGGTATATTTTACTGCATCAAGGGCGGCGAGGACTACCTGAACGGCAAGGGCTCAGTTGAGGATATCGGGGTAAAGGCAGTGGATGAAAATACACTTGAGTTTACATTGAAAACTCCGACACCGTATTTTGAACAGCTGGCTAATTTCGTAAGTATTCTGCCTTTGAGACAGGATGTTGTTGAAAAGGCCGGAGTGACTTATGGCACAGATCCAAAAGCAATGGTTTTCAGCGGTCCTTTTGTAGTGGACAGCTGGGTGAGAGGATCAAAAATCGTACTTAAGAAAAATGAAAAATATTGGGATGCGGCAAATGTTAAGCTCAATGAGGTTGTTATCAGTATAGTACCTGAGCCGGCAACCCAGGAGCAACTTTTTGACAGTAAAGGTCTTGATATCATTCAGGATGTAAAAATTGAGTATGCCGACAAACTGAAGCCAAAAATTGATTCAGGCGATGTTGCAAGCCTTATAGGATATTACCCAAGCATAAGTTATATAGCTTTTAACAACAAGGATAAGGACAAGATATTCACAAATGCTAAAATAAGAAAGGCATTTTCACTTGTAATTGACAGAGAGGCATATGCAAAAAATGTGGTAAAGAAGGATGTTGCAGCATTCGGTTTTCTGCCATTCGGTCTGAACAATGGTGAAAAGATTTTCAGAGAGGCTGTTGAAGAACCTTTGAAAACGGAGCTGAATCAGGATCCAAAGCAGCTTTTGGAGGAAGGTTTAAAAGAGCTGAACCTTGACCCGGCAGCGCCTGTTACAGTTACTTTCCTGCAAAGGACTTCTGCCTCAAGCAACAAAACTATTGCTGAATACCTGCAGGATCAGTGGCAGAAAAAACTTGGCGTAACCGTTAAGATTGACACCGCCGCCGATGCTGCGACCTTTAACAAATCCATCCAGAAAGGCGAATATCAAGTGGCTGTCGCCGGCTGGGGCGCGGATTACAACGATCCCATGACATTTATGGAGCTGTTCCTCACAGGCTCGCCTAACAACTCTGCTTTCTTTGACAATGAAAAATATAACCAGCTTGTAAATACAGGAGCTGTTGACAGCGATATGGACAAGAGACTGGAAATGTTCAAGGAAGCGGAAAAAATCCTGGTTGCGGATAATGCTGGTATAGCGCCTTTGACTTATAATGTAAAGACGACTTATATGCAGAGCTATGTAAAGGGAATTCTTGTACAGGCCGGCGGTCCTGCATGGGAATTGAAGAATGCCTACATAGAAAAGAAATAATACAGGGAATAGTATGAGCTTGCTGTGGCAGGTATGATCCTGCCTCAGCGGCTTTTTCTTATAAGGAGGGCCTTGTATGGGGCGATATATTTTAAAAAGGCTTGGATACCTGCTTGTGACCATGTGGATAATTATCACGGCCACATTTTTTCTGATGAACACACTTCCGGGGGATCCTGTACAGACGGGTACAAAGCTTCTTCCGGAAGCTGTCGCTCAGAATCTGCGCATTAAGTGGGGATTTGACAAGCCTGTCACCGAGCGGTATGTGGTTTATTTGAAAAATCTGCTGCACGGCAATTTCGGAGAGTCAATGAAAACTCCGGGGTTAACAGCAAATGCAATAATCAAGGATAAGTTTCCGGCTTCGGCCAGGCTTGGACTTCAAGCCATTGTATTCGGATTGGTCATTGGATTGGGTCTCGGCACTATTGCCGCTTTTAAGAGAAATACCTGGGTTGATTACACAGTTATATTTATTGCCATTGCAGGTATATCCATACCAAGCTTCGTTCTTGCTGCGCTTCTCCAGAAGGTACTTGGAGGAAGTGTGCTGCCAATTATCGGATGGCCGTCGACCAATGTATGGACATCAGGTTTTGAGTATACCATTCTTCCCACCCTTGCTGCTTCCTTCGGGAGTATTGCAACATATTCCAGGTTTATGCGGACCTCTGTTCTTGAAGTGCTGAGCAATGATTATATTCTCACGGCGAAAGCGAAGGGGCTTTCAGGCCGGGCAATAATCCTTAAACACGTTCTGAGGAACAGTCTGATACCGATCATTACAATATTTGCGCCTCAGATGGCGGGTATTGTCACAGGTTCATTTGTTATAGAGAGAATATTCTGCATACCGGGACTGGGAATGTATTATGTGGAGAGCATTAACGGAAGGGATTTTCCCATGATAATGGCTACCACCATATTTTTCTCATTTTTCTTCATTGTCTCTATCGTATTAATGGATATCCTGTACGGAATTGTCGATCCGAGGGTAAGAATCAGTGGAGAAAAGAGATAGGGGGCTGAATGAAATGACTACAAAATATGAGCAGGAATTGTTTGAGGTTGTAGGATATGACAAAGATGTTTCCGACGCCATTGTAAGGCCCAATATAACCTATTGGAAAGATGCGTGGAGACGGATTAAAAAGAACAGGATAGCAATGGTTTCAATGTTGTTATTGATTATCATAGGGCTGTCATGCATACTGATACCCATACTGTCCAGTGTGGACTATACGAAACAGGATGTGACCATAACAAATCAGCCGCCCAGCGGGCAGCACTGGTTTGGGACTGATGAACTCGGCAGGGATGTATTTACAAGATTGTGGATAGGAGGAAGAGTTTCTATTCTCATAGGACTTTTAGGCGCCGTGATATCATTGTTTGTGGGGACGCTGTACGGCGGTATAAGCGGGTACTTCGGCGGTATTGTTGATGATATCATGATGCGTATTGTGGAAGTCATCGTGGGAATTCCATATATGATTGTAGTCATATTGGTATCCATTTCTCTTGGGAAAGGTTTGCCTTCACTTATCATAGCCCTTTGTATCACAAGCTGGACAGGGCTTGCACGGCTGGTGAGAGGGCAGGTCCTGCAGCTGAAGGAAAATGAATATGTGCTTGCGTCAAAAGCTCTTGGAGCAAGACCTATGAGAGTGATACTGAAGCATCTGCTCCCCAATACAATGAGTGTTATTATCGTAAATACTACTTTTCAAATTCCGGGTTTTATGTTTGCAGAAGCTTTTTTGAGCTTTATAGGTTTAGGTGTGCAGCCGCCCTTCACCAGTTGGGGTGCAATGGCCGCTCTCGGACAGCAGCAGATGTCTTACTATCCTCACGAATTGCTGTTTCCAGCTATAGCAATCAGTTTTACCATGTTGGCATTTAATTTGCTGGGCGACGGTCTGCGCGATGCGCTTGACCCAAAGCTGCGGCAGTAAGGGGGTTGCTATGACAAAATTAATAGAAGTGAAAGATCTCAGAGTTTCATATCATACCTATGCAGGAGAGGTACAGGCAGTAAGAGGGGTATCCTTTTCCATAGACAGCGGTGAATCAGTGGCTATCGTGGGAGAGTCCGGCTGCGGGAAAACCGTTACGTCAAAGAGTATCATGGGACTTATCCCCACACCGCCTGGTGATATTAAAAAAAGCAGCAGTATTTTGTTCAAAGGAAAAGATATTTTAAAGTTTACTGAGAAAGAGTGGCAGAAGTTCAGAGGCTCGGAAGCGGGTATGATTTTTCAGGACCCCATGACTTCGCTCAATCCCACAACCAAAGTCGGAAAACAGATCATGGAAAATCTGATGGTCCACAGGCAGATGAGCAGGTCGGAGGCTTTCAATGAAGCTGTGAGAATGCTGGAAGTAGTTAATATTCCCAATGCAAAGACAAGAGTCAATGACTATCCCCACCAGTTTTCAGGGGGAATGAGGCAAAGGATCATGATTGCCATCGCATTGGCATGCAATCCCAAGCTATTAATTGCCGATGAGCCGACCACCGCACTGGATGTGACAATACAGGCCCAGATACTGGATCTTTTGAAGGATATACAGAAACAGTTCGATACCGCAATCATGCTTATTACTCACGACCTGGGAGTGGTTGCCGGCATGGCTCAGAACATTATAGTCATGTACGCGGGCCAGATCATAGAAAAGGGTAAGGTTGATGAATTATTTAAAAATCCTCTGCATCCCTATACCAATTCACTGTTGAATGCTGTTCCGGGGCTGAATCTGGAGAGCAAAGGACAACTGGCCTCCATTTACGGGACGCCGCCGGATTTGCTGGCACCGCCGGAGGGCTGCGCTTTTGCCAGCAGGTGCAGGTTTTGTATGAAAATATGCAAAAAACAAATGCCTGAGGCAACTAAAATTAGCGGCACCCATGAAACTTCCTGTTGGCTTCAGCACAGTCAGGCGCCGAAAATAAACATATCAGAAGAGATAAGGGGGGAGCAGGATGGCTGAACATATGAACATGGCAACGAATACGGACGGGAATGCGGCGGAAATCAAAGATAAGCTTGTCGAAGTCAAGAATCTGAAGAAGTACTTCAACATCAAGAGCGGCGTTTTAAAGGCGGTGGACGACGTGTCCTTTGACATAGGCAGAGGTGAAACACTTGGGCTGGTTGGAGAATCAGGCTGCGGTAAAACCACCTGCGGAAGGACACTTCTGGGAATATACGAGGCCACAGGCGGAGAGGTCTTATTTGAAGGGAACAACACCATGACCATGAACCGCCAGCAGAAAAAGGATTTTACCCGGAATGCCCAGATCATTTTTCAGGATCCATATGCCTCTCTGAATCCCAGAATGACGGTAGCAGATATCATAGGGGAAGGTATCGATATCCATGGTCTGTATCCACACAAGGAGAGACAGGAGAGGATATATGAAATGCTGCAGCTTGTGAGCCTCAACAAGGAGCATGCGGGAAGGTTTCCGCACGAGTTTTCCGGAGGGCAGCGGCAGAGAATAGGCATTGCGAGAGCCCTGTCCATAAATCCCAAATTTATTGTGTGCGATGAGCCTATTTCCGCGCTGGATGTTTCGATACAGGCCCAGATAGTCAATTTGCTGATCAAGCTCCAGAGAGAGCTCAAGCTGACCTATCTTTTCATTGCCCACGATCTGTCCATGGTAAAGCATATTTCAGATAGGGTAGGAGTAATGTACCTGGGGTGTCTTGTGGAGCTCACAACCAGTTCGGAGCTCTATAAAAACCCATTGCATCCGTATACCAAAGCACTTTTATCCGCAATCCCCATACCGGATCCGGATATTGAGAAAAGTAAACAGAGGGTGGAGCTGGAGGGAGAAATACCAAGTCCCATAAATCCAAAACCCGGCTGCCGGTTCAGAGGGCGCTGCCGTTTTGCAAAACCTGAATGCAGCGAAAAAAGACCTGAATTAAAAGAAGTTGAACCGGGACACTATGTGGCCTGTCATCTTTATTAGTCTCTGGTGGTATTTTATGGTATTATTATACTTGTGACATTTTACACTAATGAGACCTCGGAAATAAGCTGAATGAGCATTCCGAAGATACATACGAAAAGGCTGATCCACATTATGACAAAACCGAGATTGAATTTGTAAAACAGCTTTTTCCAGTCATCTTCATGCTTCAATGGCCTGGTGGCATCGCGTCTGATAAAAAAAGCCGCGCTTATTAAGAGCCCGAAACAGCCTATGTAATAAAGAGAATTTTTTATAAATACAAATACATTGCCGTTATTATAGAAAATGAAATATATTATAGAAAAAAGCACTGCTGCGGCTAACGCAATAAAAAAAGCAATTTTTATACACTTGATTAAGTCATGTATGAGACCGGATTTCATGTAAATACACCCTTTGTCTGATATTTTGATTTTAATTATACGTTGCAATTCCAAAAGTTACAATAGCTTACACTTTTATTTTCATATGAATACAATGGGGTAACGATATGGAGGTTTTATGTTTTTTGAGCAGGAAAGAATAGAAGGGCTTTTAAAAGAATTAAAGGGTTATATTTATTATAAAGTCGAGCCTGTGCATGAAATCGTGATCAAAAAGGGTGATTTCATATGTGCCTCACAAGCGGAAGCCGATGGACAGGGATGGATAAAATTTAACAGTGACGACAATTGGGGCGGAAAGGACCAGCGGTACTGGTTCAAGCTCGGATTCACGATTCCTGAGACCTTGAAGGGCTGCAATGTGGTTTTTAGAATAAAGACTGGACGCGAAGGGGAATGGGATGCTGTCAATCCCCAATTTCTCATATATCTTGACGGCGTGTTGAAGCAGGGATTGGATGTAAATCACACGGAGATCCGCATCAGCGAAAACGCCAAAGCGGGCCAATGTCATGAGATACACATGCATGCCTATGCCGGGATGAGCGATGTAAAAGCGGAGCTGAAAGCCTGTCTTTCCGCACTTGACAAGGCGACGGAGCAGCTTTACTACGATCTGGAGGTCCCCTTTGAAGCTGCGGGCTTGCTTGATAAGGAAGACAAGAGGCGGATAGATATTTTGAGTGTCATAACGGAGACTTTGAATCTGCTGGATTTCAGAAGACCCCATTCAAAGGAATACAACGAATCTGTGGAAACGGCCATAGCTTTTATAAAAAACAATTTTTATGAAAAGAACTGCGGGCATGAAGAGATCTATGCCACCTGTGTGGGCCACACCCATATTGACGTGGCCTGGCTGTGGACCTTGAAACAGACCCGCGAGAAGGTGGCAAGAAGCTTTTCCACTGCCCTGAGCCTGATGAAGGACTACCCAGACTATTATTTTATGGCCAGCCAGCCTCAGCTGCTGCAGTTTCTCAAGGAAGAGCATCCGGAAATATATACGGAGGTAAAAGAACGGGTAAAAGAGGGAAGATGGGAAATAGAGGGAGCCATGTGGCTTGAAGCCGACTGCAACCTTGTTTCGGGAGAATCGCTTATCCGCCAGATTTTATACGGCAAGCGTTTTATGAAGGAGGAGTTCGGAGTGGACTCCAAAATACTCTGGCTGCCGGATGTATTCGGATACAGCGCCGTGCTGCCCCAGATATTGAAAAAATTCGGCATCCGTTATTTTGTCACCTCCAAGATAAGCTGGAACGAATATAACAAGATACCCTATGATACCTTTAACTGGGAGGGTATAGACGGCTCTGAGATTTTAACATATTTTCTCACTACAGCCGAATATGATAAAGTTATTGCCGGCAATCAAAGGACCATATACGAAGGGAAGATCAATCCATCCCAGATTATGGGGGCCTGGAGGAGATACCAGCAGAAGAACATCAATGACGATGTGCTTGTTGCTTACGGTTACGGTGACGGCGGCGGAGGCCCTGTAAAGGACGACCTGGAATATTCCGCAAGATTGCAGAAAGGAATACCGGGATTTCCAAAAGTCAAAATGGGTACGGTGGGAAGCTATCTGGACGGGCTTGAGAAAAAAGTCGCGGGGAATCCGAAGCTGCCCAGATGGGTAGGGGAGCTCTATCTGGAATACCACAGGGGCACTTACACTTCCATGGCCAAAAACAAATATTACAACAGAAAAAGTGAATTCCTGATGCAGGAGCTGGAGCGGTTCAGCATGCTTGCAAGCCATATTGACCCTTCGGCGGCATATCCTTCGGAGGAAATAGAAGCCGGCTGGAAAACTATTATGCTCAACCAGTTCCATGATATTATACCGGGTTCCTCCATCAGGGAAGTTTACCAGGAGTCCCATGAACAGTATGAAACGCTTCTGAAAGAGATACGCCGGCTGCTGGATAATTCCGTGAAAAGCATATCCGGTAAGATCGATCTGCGGGAAAGGGCCGTTATAGCCTTTAATTCCCTGGGCTTTGACAGAGACGACATCATTACCTTTGATCTGCCTGAGGGTGAAGACTGCAAGGCCCTTGCGGATGCGGAGGGCAAGACCTATCCGGTTCAGAAAACGGAGGACGGCCGTTTTATAGCTTTTGTGGAAGGTGTTCCCTCAAACGGGTATAAGGCCTTTTACATAAGCCATATGGCGGAGCAGAGGCCTTGCGGGCTATATGCTGCACAGGAGAAAGCCGGAAACGGGTTTTTTGAAATAAAACTGGACAGCAGTGCAAATATCGTTTCGATTTACGATAAGCTTCAGCGGAGGGAGGTCCTGAAACCTGGGGCCAGAGGAAATGTGCTTCAGGCATTTGAGGACAAGCCCCTTAAATATGACGCTTGGGATATCAATATATATTATCAGGAAAAAATGTGGGAGATCGACGATGTGGAGGAAATACAGGTAACCGAAACAGGTCCTGTCAGGGCGGCAATAAGGATCAGGAAAAAATTTATGGACTCGGTCCTTGTGCAGTACCTGTATATTTACAACGACATACCACGCATTGATTTCAAAAACGAAATCGACTGGAAAGAGAAACAGATACTGCTGAAAACAGCATTCCCGGTTGACGTACGTACGGATAAAGCCGCCTATGACATTCAATTCGGCAGTATCGAACGGCCCACCAACTGGAATACAAGCTGGGATGTGGCCAGATTTGAAGTCTGCGCCCATAAATGGGCCGATCTGTCCGAGGACGGTTACGGCGTCAGCCTGCTCAATGACTGCAAATATGGCTATGATATCAAGGACGGAGTCATGAGGCTCAGCCTTTTGAAATCCCCCATCTGGCCCAATCCGGATGCCGACAGGGAACACCACGAGTTTGTCTATTCGCTCTATCCCCATGGAGGAAGCTGGAGGGAAGGAAACACCATGCAAATGTCCTACAGGCTGAATTGCGCAATGTTTGCCATGAATGAAAGCGCCCACGGGGGAACGCTTCCGGAGCATATGGGTTATGTGAAAACGGACCGGAGCAACGTTATCATCGATACTGTTAAAAAAGCCGAGGACGGACAGGAAATCATCGTAAGGCTGTATGAAAGCCATAACAGAAGAACTTCCGCGACTTTGAGCTTTTTCGGGACCATCGGCTGCGCCGCTGAAACAGATCTGAATGAAAAGGAGATAACCGTAATTGAAACAAAGGACAACCGGCTGACCTTTGAAATTTATCCGCATGAAATAAAAACTTTTAAGATTAGACTGATTTAGCCAATCCTGCTACACTTAATTCAGACGTTACGGTTTATGATTTATGGAATAACGTCTCAGGTATACTATAATGGCGAAGTGGAGTGGATTAAATGTATAAAGACAGAATCAATGAATATTTTGAAAGTCACAGGCATGAAATAATCCATAATATCGGAAGGCTTATTTCCGTGAGAAGTGTTAAAGGAGAAGCCCTGGAAGGCATGCCTTTCGGCAGTGGCCCGGCGGAAGCCTTGAAACTGGCTCTTGAAATATCCGGGGGACTGGGGTTCATATGCAAGAACTATGAAAATTATGTGGGAACCGTGGATATAAATGACAGGGATACGTCCCTTGGGATACTTGCACATCTGGATGTAGTGGCGGAAGGGACAAACTGGACATTCGAGCCCTATAAAGGGACTCTGAAGGACGGAAAGCTCTATGGCAGAGGCGCCGGAGACGACAAGGGACCCGCCGTAGCCGCACTTTACGCAATGGCTGCGGTAAAAGACCTGGGAATAGAGCTCAGGTCAAATGTGAGACTTATCCTGGGGACGGATGAAGAAAGCGGAAGCCAGGACATAAAATACTATTTTTCAAAGGAGAGTCCTCCGCCCTGCGTATTTTCACCGGATGGGGAATTCCCGCTGATAAATACCGAAAAGGGGAGTATAGGCACCTCCTTTGAAGCTGTTTATGCAGAAAGCGTTCAACTGCCCAGGATCATTTCCGCCAGAGGCGGATACAGGTCCAATGTGGTGCCGCCGGATGCCGAAGCATTAATTGAAGGAATACGCGCCGGTGAAGTTGAGAAGTACTGCGCCGGGGCATCACAAGCCACTGGGGTCGGATTCTGTGTCTCAGAAGAGGGCGGGGGAAAGATTAAAATATCCGCGGAAGGCACAGGAGCCCATGCCTCCACCCCTGAAAAGGGGAAAAATGCCGTTGCGGCCCTGCTTCTGCTTTTGTCGTCAATGCCATTTTCAGAATGTGAAGGCTTTAATGCGATAAAGGCTTTAAACGGAATTTTCCCTTACGGAGATTATTACGGTGAGGCGGCGGGTATCAACATGTCCGATGAAATCTCCGGGGAGCTGACACTGAGCCTTAACATACTTGAGTATACCTCCGAAAAACTCTACGGTTACTTTGACAGCCGCGTACCTCTTTGCGCCACAGAGGAGAATACACTGGAGGTACTGCGCCGCAGGCTTTCCGAAGCGGGTATAAAACTTGAAAACAGGGGCTTTTCCGGGGCTCACCATACGCCGGAAGATTCGCCTTTTGTAAAGACCCTGCTGTCAGCCTATGAAAAATATACGGGAAAAGAAGGCTACTGCATGCACAGCGGCGGAGGTACATATGTACACGATATTGACGGCGGAGTCTGCTTCGGCTGCACCATGCCCGGAATAGATACATCTATTCACGGCGCCGATGAATTCGCGGTGGTGGAGGACCTGATAACCTCCGCTAAAATATTTGCCCAGGTTATCATTGACATGTGCAGATGATATGCCGGAAAAACGGCAGGCGGCATTGCCACAGGCAAAATGCCGTAAAGTTGTCGCGGACCATGTGTTAACAATGCTGGTATAGCAAATGAGATTCTAAAGCAAATCAGAGCTTCAAAAAAGATACAGAACGAGGTATCGCTCCAGGATCCCATCGGTATCGATAAAGAGGGCAATGAGATCACTCTTATTGATTTGATCAGCAACGACTCTGAATCCGTAGTGGATGAGGTAGAGCTGAAGATGCAGGTAAAGAGACTTTACAGCAAGATGAAGGGTACTCTTAAAAACAGAGAAAAGGTAGTTCTGGAGTTAAGGTACGGTTTACTGAACGGATCAAGCAAGACCCAGCGTGAAATAGCTAAAATGTTAGGGATATCCAGGTCATATGTATCAAGGATTGAAAAGAAAGCAATCAAGAAATTGAGCAAAGAATTAAAACCGGAAGGCTGCCGATAAAGGCGGCCTTTTGGCTGTTTGAGGCCTTGCTGGCCTCATTGTAAAGAATATTAAGCAATAGTTAATAAATACTAGTATTTTACAGCATATCATATAAAACGGGTTCGTACACTGGTATTCCTGTGTTGTGGTTATACGGTGCGGAGGTTAAAATAACCTTGAATGCATTTTTATAAGAACATAATGGACACGCTGTACAATTACATTATTATATGCATTATTTTTAAGATAAAGGCCGTGATAATATTTGTATTCAAAAAAAGAACTGATACGACTGTTTCTTCCTGCTCTCACGGAACAATTTCTCTCCACTGCCATAGGCGTCGTAAACACGATGATGGTCAGCGGACTCGGATCTTTTGCCGTATCCGCGGTAGGCATAGTCGACTCTATAAATTTTGTTGCGATGAATTTATTTGTAGCCGTCTCAACCGGGGCTACGGTAATAATAGCGCAGCAGCTTGGGGCCGGAAACAGGAAAGACGCCTCAAGAACGGCGGCACAGGCTATTTCATCAGTTCTTTTAATGTCGACACTGGCGGGATTGGGACTTTACATATTCGGAGACCATGTCATCAATTTTCTTTTCGGAGATGCCGAAAGAATTGTAAAGACCACCGCAAGGACGTATATGATATGTTCGGCCATTTCATATCCGATTTTGGGTCTGATTGACGTCTATACAGGCATACTCAGGGCAAATAACAATTTCAGGGCTTCCATGGTTGCGGTTGTGGCCTCCAATGTGGTAAATTTCCTGGTTGGAGCCATGTTTATATTCGTATTCCACTTTGGAGTTCTGGGGGCTGGAATAGGCCTGATCTGCGCAAGGCTGACAGGTGCTTTGATTTTGATAGCGCCTCTTATTAAATCGCCCAATATGGACGTTTTGCATACCTCTTTCAGACCCCGGGCGAAAATAATGAAACCTGTTCTTTTCATAGGGGTTCCTGCGGGGGTGGACAGCCTTATATTCAACGGAGGCAAGCTTTTGGTGCAGACCCTGGTGGCATCTCTGGGAACCGCAGCTTTAGCGGCAAACAGTATAGCCGGTTCCATCAACTCATTGGTCAACATCCCGGGAAATGCCATTGCCATAGTATCTGTCACTGTTGTGGGATTTTATGCGGGCGCCGGCCAGCGGGAGGAGCTCAACAGGATGATGAAAAGGCTCATGCTGTACGCAATGCTGCTGTTGGGCGCGGTATCCCTGGCATTTTTCCCGTTTGTGGGGCATTTCCTGAAGCTTTATTCGCCGGAACCGGCGGTAATGCGGCAGGCCCTGCATATAACCTATCTGACCCTTGCGTGCCTGCCGCTTTTCTGGCCTGCGGCTTTTGCGCTTCCCGCCGGTCTCAGAAGCACCGGAGACGTTATATATGTGACTTCGGTTTCGGTTTTAAGCATGTGGCTGGTGAGGGTGGTCGGAGCATACATGCTGGTAAGGCACGTGGGCATTGGGCTCATGGGTGTATGGGTGGCCTGGTGCAGCGACTGGGTGACCAGGGGCATACCCTTCTATCTGAGAGTGCTGTCCCGGAAGTATGAGAAGCATCTGCCTCCCGAAGATATTGACGATCCCGTTGAGAATGAACCCACAGCGGCGGGATGATTGCCAGGTATGGGTATCCAAAGAAAACCTGTTTGCACAGGAATAGCGGGTAGTTTTAATGCAAATCACAGGCAAAAATAAATTTTAATTGATAAATATTATACTATGTGGTATACTATCAAACGGAAAAAATACACACGCATTTTGTTAAATCAATCACATTACGGCATATTCCCCTTAAAAAGGATAATGTGATTTTGATTGATTTTGTTAAAGTGTCGGGAAACCCGATAGGCGCTGCAATAGTACAATTGCGGTGAAATGAATGCGGAGGTATTAACTTTAACGGAGGTGTTTATATTATGGCAGTTATTTCAATGAAGCAACTTTTGGAGGCGGGTGTTCACTTCGGTCATCAGACAAGAAGATGGAACCCAAAGATGGCCGAGTACATTTTTACGGAGCGTAACGGCATTTACATCATAGACCTTCAGAAAACAGTAAAGAAAGTTGACGACGCATACTTCTTTGTAAGGGAAGTAGCAATGAACGGACAGGATGTTCTGTTTGTAGGAACTAAAAAGCAGGCTCAGGATTCCATTAAGGAAGAAGCCGACAGAAGCGGACAATTCTTTGTAAACAACAGATGGCTGGGCGGAATGCTCACAAATTTCAAAACCATCCGCAAGAGAATTGACAGGTTGAACCAGTTAAATGCCATGGAAGCGGACGGAACTTTCGAAGTTCTTCCTAAGAAGGAAGTTATCAAGCTCAAAAAGGAAATGGAAGATCTTGAAAAGAACCTGGGCGGTATCAAGAACATGAAGAAGCTGCCGGGAGCAATGTTCGTTGTTGACCCCCGCAAGGAAAGAAATGCGATTCTCGAAGCAAAGAAGCTGGGAATTCCGGTTGTAGCTATCGTTGATACCAACTGTGACCCGGATGAGGTTGACTTTGTTATACCTGGTAATGACGACGCAATCAGAGCTGTTAAGCTTATTGCCGCTAAAATTGCCGATGCTATTATAGAAGGCCGCCAGGGCGAACAGCTTGCGCCTGAAACTGAAGCTGTAACCGTTGAAACTGTGACAGAAGCGGTAGCAGAAGCAGTGGAAACTGTAGCGGAAGCAACTGAAGTTGCAGAGGCAGCCGAATAAATTACTGAGAATATATTATTTCATTACTGAAAAATTTATGGCACTGATATTAAATGAATTTTCCCTCCATATGGGACAATTCATTTAATATGTGTCGGAAATGGAGATAATAATGATTACTGCTGAGATGGTAAAGCAGCTCCGCGAAAGAACCGGAGCAGGAATGATGGATTGTAAAAAAGCGCTCACCGAAACCAATGGTGACGAGGAAAAGGCAGTCGAATATTTAAGAGAAAAGGGAATAGCCAAAGCTGCCGGCAAGGCAGGCAGAATTGCCGCTGAAGGCTTGGTTGAATCTTATATACATGGCGGCGGAAGAATAGGAGTTCTTGTTGAAGTAAATATAGAAACCGACTTTGCCGCAAAAAATGAAGAATTCAAACAGCTTGTCAAGGATATCGCGATGCAGATAGCCGCCAGCAAGCCTGAATATGTCAGAAGAGAAGAAGTACCGGCCGGCGCGTTGGAAAATGAAAAAGAAATTTTAAGAGCACAGGCCAGAAACGAAGGAAAACCGGAAAAGATAATCGACAAAATGGTAGAGGGCAGAATAGAAAAATATTATGCTGAAAAGTGTTTGATGGAGCAGGCGTTTATTAAAGATCCTGACATAACAGTGGACCAGCTGGTTAAAGAAAAGATAGCCCATATCGGTGAAAATATTACGGTAAGAAGATTTGTCAGATTTGAAAGAGGCGAAGGTATAGAGAAGAAAGAAGAAAACTTTGCCGATGAAGTAATGAAGCAAATAGGCGGTTAAATTTAAGGGAACATATATTATTGTATGTTCCCTTTATTAGGGCCTTTTTATGAAATTGTTTTTTAAAATAGGGAAATAAAACAGACAGGATTATATAAATTTATTTATTTTGAGAGGGAGGAATAGCTATGGCAGAATTGAAATACAAGAGAATAATGCTGAAAATCAGCGGTGAGGCTTTATCCGGGGAGAAGGGCAACGGCATAGACACGGATACGGTAAATGGCATATGCGACAGGATACTGGCTGTTCACCAGTTGGGAGTTGAAATTGCCATAGTTGTGGGCGGAGGCAACTTCTGGAGGGGAAGAAGCGGTAAGGGCATGGACAGGACCACTGCGGACCATATGGGCATGCTGGCAACCGTTATAAATTCTCTGGGACTGCAGGACGCACTGGAATCCAGGGGAATCCAGGTGAGAGTTCAGACCGCCATCGAAATGAGGCAGATAGCGGAGCCGTATATAAGAAGAAAAGCCGTAAGGCATCTGGAAAAGAAGAGAATAGTTATTTTTGCCTGCGGAATGGGAAATCCGTATTTTTCCACCGATACGGCCGCAGCTTTGAGAGCGGCTGAGATAGACGCCGAGGCTATACTCATGGCAAAGAATGTGGACGGAATTTATGATTCGGATCCTTCAATAAACCCAAATGCGGTGAAATATGAAAAGCTGAGCTATCAGGAGTACATGAACAAGGGCCTGGGAGCAATCGACCTGACGGCGGCCTCCTTCTGCAAGGACAACGCAATACCTACCATAGTATTCGGGCTCAATGATCCGGATAATATAATAAGGGCGGTACAAGGTGAAGAGATTGGTACTACAATATATTGAAATCCTTCATAAATAATTGTATTATATAAGAGGATATTAGATTTTGGCAATTAACCGCCTTGTCTGTATTTGGAATTAGCTATTAGGAGGAGATTTATGGATAAAGAAATTTATAAGCCTATTGAAGAAAAGATGAATAAAACCATCCACGTTTTGAAGGACAATCTTGCCGGTATAAGGGCCGGAAGAGCCAACCCTGCAATTCTTGACAAAATCACTGTTGAATATTACGGTACGCCCACGCCGATACAGCAGGTTGCGACTGTATCGGTTCCCGAAGCAAGGGTTATTTTGATCCAGCCCTGGGAGGCAAAGCTGCTTAAAGATATAGAAAAAGAAATACAGAAGTCGGATATCGGTATCAATCCCAATAATGACGGCAAGGTCATAAGACTTGTTTTCCCAGCCCTTACTGAAGAAAGACGCAGGGAGCTGACAAAGACGGTTAAAAAAGAAGGGGAAGATGCAAAGGTAGCCATCAGGTCAATAAGAAGAGATTCCATTGAACATATGAAGACCATGAAAAAGAACAATGAGATCACCGAAGACGATCTGAAGGATGCAGAGAAAGATATCCAGACGCTGACAGACAGGTATATTGCGGACATAGACCGTACTATTGAAGCAAAAGACAAGGAAATCATGGAGGTATAGCTGTCTGATTATAATTTGATCCGGCAGGTGGACATATGGAAGAAAATAATGTTGAAGAGGGCGGTCCGTTTTGGGATGTAAGCCGGTTGACGGGCTGTAGGCTTGGAGATGCTCTCAGGATGGCACGGGAAAATGGATACGATATTGAGGATATTACCATTACCGCACCGCCCGGATTGGAGATTTCAGAGTATGATGATTCATTCAGGGTGCTCCGTGTTCATACTGCGGGAAATAAAAGATTAACGATACTTGTATGCAAACCCCTCTAAATGAGGGGTTATTTTCAATATCCGGGAATGCATAATAAGGCTTGGGAGGATGAAATGGGGCTTTTAGAAAAACTCTTCAAGGGAGAGAAGCCAGAGAAGGAAAATCAAAATACGGAATTCCATGTAATTCCTCAGCATATAGCGATCATACCGGATGGAAACGGCAGGTGGGCCAAAAAAAGGGGCCTGCCCAGAAGCATGGGGCACAGGGAAGGCTCCATGACCCTGAAAAAAATAGTTATTTGCTGCTCGGACGTAGGGGTTAGATATTTGACTGTCTACGCCTTTTCAACCGAAAACTGGAGCAGGCCCAAGAGTGAGGTGGACGGCCTTATGAACCTGCTTCTGGAATTTTTAAGGAATGCCGAGAAGGAACTGGACGGCAGCAATGTGAGAATCAGGGTTATCGGAGATGTAAATGGACTGCCGGAGGAATTGCAGCAGGAAATAGCCAGGGTTGAGAAGCTTACCGCCGGCAACGGAGGCCTGAATTTAAATATTGCTCTGAACTACGGCTCAAAATTTGAAATGCTTCAGGCTGTAAAGGAAATTGCTCTGAAAGTCAAGGAAGGTAAGCTGTCAATCGAGGAAATAGACGAGGAGCAATTTGAAAGCTGCCTTTATACGGCCGGAATGCCTGCTCCCGATTTGCTGATAAGGACCAGCGGAGAGCAGCGCATAAGCAATTATATGTTATGGCAGTGTGCTTACACGGAATTCTGGTTTACAAAGGAACTGTGGCCGGATGTCAACGAGAGTCACATTTATGAAGCATTAAAGGCTTTTGAAAAAAGAAATAGAAGGTTTGGAGGTCTAAATGTTAAGAACTAGACTAATCAGTGCATTGGTGGCTTTAGCCCTGCTTATTGCAGTTCTGT
Source organism: Bacillota bacterium (assembly GCA_023397905.1). Taxonomy (GTDB): domain Bacteria; phylum Bacillota; class Clostridia; order Acetivibrionales; family DSM-1351; genus Ruminiclostridium. Next base: position 18,319 of record JAEWSZ010000198.1, read on the forward strand.
ATCTTGGATCGGTCACGCTGGGAATTGCGGTGACTCTGATCGCCGCCATCGGACTGTATGAATTCTACAATTCGGTTTCAAAGTTGGAGGGAGTTAATCCCATAAAGCTGGCAGGCTATTTGTCAATTATCCCGCTGCTCATTCTGGGAATAAAGCAAACCGGATGGTTCAGCGTAAATACGGGTATTTTGGCAGGCATATCAGCAATCCTGCTGATTTTTGTCTGTATGGCCTTTATTGTGTTTGGGCATAAAAAATATAATATCATAGACGCAAGCGTAACGGTCTTTGGAATAGCATATGTACCCTTTTTGATGAGTTTTCTGATATTGATCAGGAATATGGACCACGGACTTATTCTGATATGGCTCATATTCATCGGCGCATGGGGCACAGATACCATGGCGTACACCTTCGGGCGCCTGTTCGGCAGGAGGAAGATTCTGCCTGAGATCAGTAAGAACAAGACGCTTGCAGGAGCCATAGGAGGCGTGCTGGGCTGCACTTTATTAATGGTGGTATTTGGCCTCATCGTGCATAATTATTTCAGTCTGGATATATCCTATATCACATTGGTGCTGCTGGGACTGTTCTGCGGCTTCATATCCCAGATAGGGGACTGGTCGGCGTCGGCCATAAAAAGATATGTGAATGTCAAGGATTATGGAAATATAATGCCGGGTCACGGAGGCGTTCTGGACCGGTTTGACAGTATTCTGTTTGTGGCTCCGGTGGTGTATTTCGTACTGAACTTTCTGTAAGAATACCGGCAGGGTTTTAGCAGGAGAGAGGTGCCGCAGGGTGGTATTAATAAATTTGACCCCATGGAAAAAGGACTGAAAAGCGTTCGGGGCATTTTAGAAAGGCGGCAAAGGTCGCCAATAAGGCAGTGACGGACGCGTACATGCGGGTATGGAGGTTTAATGGCAAAGGTTATTTCAATAATCGGATCCACGGGTTCTATAGGTGTTCAGACCCTGGATGTGGCAAGAAATCTTGGAATTAAGGTTGCCGCTGTTTCGGCAAATTCAAATATAGATCTACTGGAAAAACAGGTCCGTGAATTTTTGCCCGAGGTCGTTTCGGCGGGAAGCAAGGAACTTGCGGCAGAGCTTGAAAGCAGGCTTGCGGACTTGAAGATAAAGGTTTTTTACGGTATGGAGGGTATGCTGAGAACTGTTGAAGCTCCGGAGGCGGACACGGTTGTCACTTCGGTTGTGGGAACGGCAGGTCTGATTCCCACAATGCACGCCATAAAAAATAAGAAAAATATTGCCCTTGCCAATAAGGAAACCCTTGTTACGGCAGGCAAGCTGGTCATGGAGGAAGCCGCCAGGCAGGGAGTCAGCATATTTCCTGTGGACAGTGAGCATTCCGCTATTTACCAGTGCCTGGCCGGCAATTCCGGCAGTCAGGTGCAAAAAATAATAATCACTGCTTCGGGGGGGCCATTCAGGGGTAAAAATATAAGTGAGCTGAGAAATATAACCCCTGCCCAGGCCTTGAAGCATCCCAACTGGAGTATGGGAAGCAAGATAACAATAGATTCCGCTACGCTTATGAACAAAGGGCTGGAGGTAATCGAGGCAAAATGGCTGTTTGAAAAGGAGCTGCAGCAGATTCAGGTACTGGTGCATCCCCAGAGCATAATCCATTCGATGGTTGAATACGCGGACGGCTCCGTACTGGCCCAGCTGGGTTCCCCAGATATGAGGATACCAATACAGCTGGCGCTTACATATCCTGAAAGACGCGGAAATAATTTTTCCAGGCTGGATTTTCTGAAATGCGGGCAGCTCACCTTTGAAGAGCCCGACACAAAGACTTTCAGGTGCCTCCAGCTGGCCTTCGATGCTTTGACGCTGGGAGGAACCATGCCTGCCGCAATGAATGCCGCAAATGAAATAGCGGTTGCAGCGTTTCTGGATAATAAAATTTCTTTTACAGCCATACCGCAGGTTATCGAAAGAGTAATGCAGGCTCATCAGGTGAATATTAGTCCATGCCTGGATGATATAATAGAAGTAGACAATTGGGCGAGAAAGCAGGCTCAAAGCAAGTTACAGTAAAAATAAGGAAAGGATGACAGGAAAAATATATGGGTATATTTCTGGCAATATTAGCCTTAAGCTTTTTAATAATAATTCATGAGCTGGGACACTTTCTGGTGGCAAAGGCCTTTAAAGTGAGGGTAAATGAATTTTCGCTGTTTATGGGACCAAAGCTTTTTTCATTTCAGAAGGGTGAGACGGTTTATTCTCTCAGGTTGATACCCCTCGGCGGCTACGTCAAAATGGAGGGTGAGGAAGAAGTCTCGGAGGATGACAGGGCTTTCAATAAAAAACCTATTGGAGCCAGAGCCGCAATTATTGCGGCAGGCCCTATTATGAACATAGTGATAGCCGTAGTATTTGCATTTATAATACATGCCAACACAGGTTATTATACAACTCAGATCAAGGAAGTCATGCCGGATTCGGCGGGTGAGAAAGCGGGACTGCAGGCAGGTGACATACTTCAGAAGTACAATAATAAAACTATTTTAAATGTAAATGATCTGGAGCTGTTCGCATATCCTTTGACAGATCAGAGCATCGATCTGCAGTACGTGAGAAATGGGGAAGTAAAAACAGTACACTTTGCCCCGAAAAGAGAGGGCGGATACATGCTGGGCTTCACTCCGAAAGACCAGGCGGTTGACGGGGCAAATTCCAATGTGGTGGCGGGCATTCAGGATAAGTCCCCTGCAATGGAGGCGGGGCTTGAAAATGGGGACAGGATCGTAAAGCTTAACGGGACCGGAATAAAAACCAGGCAGGACATCGCAAATGTACTGGATCAGATAAAGGCCAACAAGGTGACTATCACTGTTGAAAGAGACGGTAAAACCGTGGACCTGAATCAGGTCGTACCCATGGTCAGGAAAAATCCGGAGTATTACGCCATGGGTATTGCGGATTTTCAGCATGTCAAGGGCGGAATAGGCGGCACTCTCAAGGAAGCCGTAAAATATAACGTTTTTATTGCCAGGTCCATATATTATTCCCTGGGCTGGCTGTTTACCGGAACGATCCCTCCCAGTGAGCTGAGCGGACCCGTGGGTATAACCACAACGATTAAAGATGTGGTGGAGCAGAGTCCTACTGTTATGGATACGGTTATAAATCTGTTGTCCATCACTACCATGATAAGTATAAATCTGGGCCTTGTGAATCTGATACCGTTTCCGGCGCTGGACGGCAGCAAGTTGATTTTATTGCTGGTGGAGGGTATCAGAAAGAAGCCTTTGAATCCGGAAAAGGAAGCGATGATAACTATGATCGGAATGGTCATATTGATAATGCTTATGCTCTATGCGACTTTCAATGACATTTTGAGGATTGGAAGAGGGTAGAAGAGCAGAATTCAGTAGCGAGGATTCAGGATTCAGAATAAAACCTTAAAGGCAGGAGTTCAGAAAAGGCGGAAGTTCAGGGGTAGAGGAGTATGGATAACTCGATTCTTAGAAAAAAGACAAAGAAAATAAGAGTGGGAGATCTTTTTATAGGGGGAGATTCTCCTGTTTCCGTTCAATCGATGACCAACACGGACACAAGGGATGTTAAGGCCACGGTGGAACAGATAAAAAGGCTTGAAGAGGCTGGCTGCGGGATAATACGCGTCGCAGTGCCCGACAGCCGGGCGGCGGAAGCTGTTAAGGAAATTAAAAAGGCTATCAGCATACCTCTCGTTGCTGATATACATTTTGACTACAGGCTGGCGCTGGAATGTATGGAAAACGGTGTGGATAAGATACGCCTGAATCCGGGAAATATCGGCGGACAGGACAGGGTCAAAGCTGTGGCGGACATGGCCGGGGAACGGCAGATCCCCATAAGGATCGGCGTCAATTCCGGTTCCGTGGAAAAGGGCATCATTGAAAAATACGGCGGAGTCACGCCGGAGGGCATGGTGGAGAGTGCGCTTAACCACGCTGCAATGCTGGAGGCCGCCGGGTTTGATGACATAGCCATATCCATAAAGGCTTCCAGCGTGACCATGACAATTGAGGCTTACAGGCTGCTTTCCCAAAAGACGGCATATCCTTTGCATGTAGGTGTAACTGAGGCCGGCTCGGTTTATAAGGGCACAATTAAGTCTTCTGTGGGAATAGGCTGTCTTCTGGCGGAGGGGATCGGCGATACCATAAGGGTGTCTTTGACGGGGGATCCTCTGGAGGAAGTGAGAGCCGGCAGAGAGATATTGAAATCGCTGGGGTTGATGAGGGATGGCATAGAAGTTGTATCCTGCCCTACCTGCGGCAGGACAAGAGTCGATCTCATAGGGATCGTCAGCCAGGTAGAGCCTGTTCTGGAAAAGATAAATAAAAATATAAAAGTGGCAATAATGGGCTGCGCCGTAAACGGACCCGGCGAAGCGAAAGAAGCCGACATTGGAATCGCCGGGGGAGTTAATGAAGTGCTTTTGTTTAAAAAAGGCAGGATAATCAGAAAAATCCCTCAGGAGCAGGCAGTGGAGGAATTGATTAAGGAAATTGAGAAGATGTAAATAAACTAATTATGATTACGGGGTCAAATACATTATGGATATCTCAAAAACTCCAAAAAAACTATTTCAGGATCTATTCCCTGGTCTGATAGACTTCAGTGGGGAATTTTCCGCTTTCAGTGAGCTGAATGTTGAAAGAATGGGTGTATTCATAAAGTCCAATAAGCTGGAGATATTTACTACGGCGCCGGACCTGATGAGCGCAGGACTGACCATGAAGCTGGAAGCCTCACTTAAGGACAAGCTGGGAGCCGATAACATCGCCATAAAGATAAAATGTACAAAGGATTATAGTGTAGAGGAATATTTCAGCCGCATGTGGAGTGACATTGTTCTGATGTTAAGCAGCAGGATCGCGGTATGCAAGGGGATTCTCACCGACAGTACATATGAGATAGCAGACAATAAGATCATAATAAAGCTTAACACGAAGGGCTCCCAAATACTGAAATTGCAGAACTGTCATTCACTGATAGAGCAACATGTGGAAGACAGTATCTCAAAGAAAATAAAGGTTGAGTTTTTTGATCTGGAGGTTGACTCCAGCATCATGGAAGAGTACGTTGCGGAAAAGGAAAAAAATGAGGCGAAGATTGTCAGTTCCGCTATCACTGCTTCTATGTCGGAATCCAAACCAAAATCCTCCAGAGCTTCGGCGGAATATAACAGCTCACGTCCGGGAGACGGGCCCACAAAAGGGATTATATGCGGAAAGCCTTTTACCGACAGCATCATGAGGATTTCAGAGGTAACTCCGGATTCCGGCAAGGTTGCGGTGGCGGGAGAGGTATTCAGAACCGAGTCCAGGGAAATCAGAGGCGGAAAATTCATATACATATTTGATATTACCGATTTTACAAGCTCGGTAACCGTAAAGATGTTTGTGGATAAAAAGGATTTTGCAAATATTTCGGAACGCATAACTGATGGCGTGTGCCTGCGTATAAGAGGAGACGCCCAGTATGACAAATTCTCCAAAGAGCTGGCAATAATGGCTTTTGATATAGTGGAGACTGAAAAGGAAATAAGGCATGACGAGGCGGAAGTGAAAAGGGTGGAGCTGCACCTGCATACTCAGATGAGCTCAATGGACGGAGTCACACCGGCTGCCGAACTGGTGAAAAGAGCCGCAAAGTGGGGACATAAGGCCATAGCAATAACCGATCACGGTGTTGTTCAGGCTTATCCCGATGCCTATGCCACATCAAAAAAGCATGGTATAAAAATAATTTACGGAGTGGAATGCTACCTCCTGGATGATAATGTGCCCATTGTCTATAATCCTGGTTCACAGACCCTGGATGACGAGTTTGTGGTTTTTGACATAGAGACCACCGGTTTGAATGCTCAGAAGGACAGGATAACAGAAATCGGAGCCGTTAAAATAAAAGAGGGCAGGATAATCGACAAATTCAGTGCTTTTGTCAATCCTGGAATTCCCATACCCAGCTTTATAGTCAAGCTGACGGGCATAACCGACGACATGGTCATGGATGCGCCGCCAATCGAGCAGGTCCTGAATGAATTTATGGAGTTTATCGAGGGCACTGTACTGGTAGCGCACAATGCGGATTTCGACGTGGGCTTTATAAAGCACAACGCCAGGCTTTCAGGAGAGAAAATCAGGAATCCTTACATAGATACGCTGGAGCTTTGCAGAAAAATGTTTCCGGAGCTGGGCAAGTATAAGCTGAATCTGGTGGCAAAGCATCTGGGAATAGAATTGGAAAACCATCACAGGGCAGTGGATGATTCCCTTGCAACCGCAAAGATATTTCTTCACTGCATGGAAGTGCTGAAACAAAAAGGCTGCAAGAGCATAAATGACATAGGAAATGTTTTTGACGACGCGGTTAATGTAAAGGCCGCTTCATACCATGCCATTATACTGGTCAAAAACTCAGTGGGGCTGAAAAACCTGTACAAGATCATTTCACAGTCACATCTGAAATATTTTTACAAAAAGCCCAGAGTGCCCAAAAAGCTTCTGATGGAATACAGAGAGGGGCTCATACTGGGCAGCGCCTGCGAGGCCGGAGAGCTTTACAGGGCGATTCTGAACAATAAAAGCGAGGATGAAATATCGAAGATAGTCAGGTTCTACGACTATCTGGAAATCCAACCCTTGGGCAACAACCAGTTCCTTGTCAATAACGGAAAAGTCTCCTCCGAGGAAGAATTGAGAAAAATAAACAGGAAGATAGTAAAGCTGGGAGAAAGACATCAAAAGCCTGTGGTAGCCACCTGCGACGTTCACTTTATGGATCCCAGGGACGAGGTTTTCAGAAGAATACTCATGGCGGGGCAGGGCTATACCGATGCGGACAATCAGGCGCCGCTGTATTTGAGGACAACCGATGAGATGCTTGCTGAGTTTGACTACCTGGGAGAGGAAAAAGCCCGTGAAGTGGTCATAGACAATACAAACCACATTGCCGATCTGGTTGAAAACATCGCGCCTGTACTGGAGGGAACCTTTCCTCCTAAAATTGAGGGAGCTGAGCACGATATTGAGGAAATGGCTATCACAAAGGCCAAGGAAATATACGGCGAGGAGCTTCCGGAGGTGGTTTCCCAGAGATTGGAGAAGGAGCTTAACTCCATTATAAAGAACGGCTTTGCCGTAATGTATCTGATTGCCCAGAAACTGGTTTCAAAATCTCTCGGAGACGGTTACCTGGTTGGTTCCAGGGGCTCGGTAGGTTCCTCCTTTGTAGCCAATATGTCAGGGATAACCGAGGTTAATTCACTTCAGCCTCATTATATATGCGAAAACTGCAAGCATTCGGAGTTTATACTTGACGGTTCCTATGACTGCGGCTTTGACCTGCCGGACAGGGTGTGTCCAGTATGCGGAAATAATTTGAAAAAAGACGGCTATGACATTCCTTTTGAAACCTTTCTTGGCTTTGACGGGGACAAGGAGCCTGATATAGATTTGAACTTTTCGGGAGAATACCAGCCCGTTGCCCATAAATATACCGAAGAGCTGTTCGGGGAGGGATATGTATTCAGAGCGGGAACAATAGCTTCCGTGGCCGACAAAACCGCATATGGTTATGTGAAAAACTATCTTGACGAACGTGGGATAATAGTTGCAAATGCAGAAATAAACCGGCTTGTAAAAGGTTGCACCGGAATAAAAAGAACCACGGGCCAGCATCCCGGAGGTATAATGATTGTGCCCAAGGACAAGGAGATATTCGACTTTTCTCCAATACAGAGACCTGCGGACGACACTTCCTCCGAGATAGTTACAACCCACTTTGACTACCACTTCCTGCACGGAAGTATACTGAAGCTTGATATACTGGGCCATGACGATCCCACCGTCATAAGGATGCTGGAGGATCTCACGGGAGTGGATGCCACCAAAATACCCATAGGCGAGACCAAAACCATGAGCCTGTTCAACAGTACAGAAGCACTGGGAGTCAAGCCAGAGGATATAGGCAGCGAGACGGGGACCTTTGCCATACCTGAGTTCGGCACGAAATTTGTCCGGCAGATGCTGCTGGATACAAAGCCACAGACCTTTTCCGAGCTGATCAGGATATCAGGGCTTTCACACGGTACCGACGTATGGCTCAACAACGCCCAGAACCTGATCAGGGAAGGCATTGCCTCACTGTCCCAGTGTATCTGCTGCCGTGACGATATTATGATTTACCTGATGCATGCGGGGCTTCCTCCCAAAACTTCATTTAAAATAATGGAGGATGTGAGAAAGGGCAAAGGCGTTAAGGAAGAATATGAAGTGACAATGAAGGAAAATAAAGTGCCGGATTGGTACGTGAAATCCTGTAAAGCTATAAAATACATGTTCCCCAAGGCCCACGCCGCCGCATATGTCATGATGGCTTTCCGTATTGCGTGGTTCAAGGTTTATTACCCTGAGGCCTTTTACGCCACTTATTTTACAGTAAGGGCGGATGATTTTGACGCCGAAATGATGGCACACGGAAAGGACAAGGTAAAGAACAAAATCAGGGAATTCGAGATGAAGGGAAATAATATCACCACAAAAGAGAAAAATGTGTTGACCATTCTGGAGGTGGTCAACGAGATGTATGCAAGGGGCATAAACTTTTTGCCAATAGACCTGTATCTCTCGGACGCCGCTAAATTTAAAATTGAAGAAAGCGGTATAAGGCCGCCGCTCAACGCACTTCAGGGACTTGGAGGCGCGGCGGCGCAGAATATGGTGGAAGCCAGACGCGGCGGGGAATTTCTGTCCATAGACGAGCTGAGGACAAGGGCAAGGGTCAGCAAATCAGTTATTGAAATACTGGAAAGAAACAATTGCCTGCAGGGACTTCCTGAAAGCAACCAGCTGGCATTGTTCTGAGAACCCGGCGATTTTATGGTTTCTGGAAAATAAGAAATATACTGGAAAGCTGCTCTTTATAAATATTTTTGAAGACTTTGTTTAAAAACGGTAATAAATTGTTGATAATTAGAAATAATAATGATATAATACACGAGGATAGAGGTTTAATAGACTTGACTGCCAAGAGTGGGAAATCCCACTCTTTGTTGTTTATCTGACCCGAAAAGGGTTATGATGGGCAAAAGGCTGAGGGTTCACCGATCATGTTCATTATTTACCGGATTAGGCACTTACAGTGCCTAAGTTTTTGTCATGGGGACAGTGTGAGTGATGTCCGGACCGGTTATACTCTGATCTAACGGAGGAAAAATTTAATATGAAAAAGAACATAGAGCAAGTGATAAGCGCACTTGCGGAGCCTGTTGCTGAAGGCTTGAATTTTGAATTGGTGGATGTGGAATTTATAAAAGAGGGTGCTGCCTGGTACCTTAGAATATATATTGATAAGCCCGGCGGAATCAGCATTGACGACTGCCAGGCCGTCAGCGAAAAAATGAGCGATATACTGGACAGGGAAGATCCCATTGAACAGAGCTACTATCTGGAAGTTTCCTCGCCGGGGCTTGAAAGGCCTCTGAAGACAGAGAGGGATTTTGTTAAATATAAGGGTGAATTGGTTGAAGTTAAGGTATTTCAGCCCATTGACGGAAAAAAGATTTTTGAGGGCCAATTGATAGGCCTGATGGACGGCAGGATCATCATTGATCAGGACGGAAAAAATGTTGAGTTTGAAAAGGATAAGGTAGCCATAGTAAAAAGGGCCATTAAATTTTAAATTTTCTATAGTACTGGGAGGGTTAATGAAATGAGCGCTGAGTTGATACTTGCACTTGAACAGCTGGAAAAAGAGAAGGGCATTAAAAAGGAAATAATAATTGAGGCCATTGAAGCCGCACTTATTTCTGCATATAAGAAAAATTTCGGTTCCGCAATGAATGTTAAGGTAAATATAGACAGGACTACAGGTGACGTAAAGGTATACGGCCTCAGAAAAGTGGCTGAAGTACCGGATATGGACCAGATGGATATTTCGGTGGATGAAGCCGCAAAGCTCAATCCTACGCTTTCGGTAGGGGATATTGCAGAGATGGAGGTAACCCCCAGGTCCTTCGGAAGAATAGCAGCACAGACCGCAAAGCAGGTAGTGGTTCAAAAGCTGAGAGAGGCCGAAAGAGGAATTATTTACGATGAGTTCTACAACAAGGAGAGCGATATCGTAACGGGTATAATCCAGAGAATAGAGAAGAGAAACGTTATCGTGGATCTGGGAAAAACGGAAGCGGTTCTCGCTCCGACAGAGCAGACTCCCGGGGAAGAATACCGTTTTAACGAGAGGCTGAAGTCCTATATCGTGGAAGTTAAAAAGACCACGAAAGGCCCGCAGATAATGATATCAAGGACCCATCCGGGCCTTGTAAAAAGACTTTTTGAGCTGGAAGTTCCGGAGATTCATGACGGAACCGTGGAGATAAAAAGCATATCCCGTGAACCGGGTTCCAGAACCAAGATAGCAGTTTTCTCAAGGGATGAAAATGTGGACCCCGTGGGGGCATGCGTCGGACAGAAGGGCACGAGAGTCCAGGCCATAGTCGACGAATTGAGAGGCGAGAAAATAGACATCATCAAGTGGAGCAATGACGCCGGCGAATATATTTCCAGCAGTCTGAGCCCGGCCAAGGTCGTAAGGGTGGATGTAAACGAGGAAGAAAAGGCCGCCAGAGTAATTGTACCTGATTATCAGCTTTCGCTGGCAATAGGAAAGGAAGGCCAGAATGCAAGGCTTGCCGCCAAGCTCACAGGCTGGAAAATAGATATAAAGAGCGAATCACAGCTCAGGCAGTCAATCGAAAGACAGCTTTTTGACGACAGCATCAATGGTGATTTCATGAATTATGATCCTGAAAATCCGGATTATGACGATGAAAACCAGGATGATGATATTTTTATAGATTAGTTTTTGAGTTTTAAATTTACTGGGAAGGTGTGGATGGATGAAGCAAAAAAAGACCCCATTGCGTATGTGCCTAGGGTGTAAAGAGATGAAACCAAAGAGGGAACTGATACGGGTGGTCAGAAATAATGAGGGCGAAATCAGCATTGACCTCATTGGGAAAAAGCCGGGCAGAGGTGCATATATGTGCAAAAATGCCGATTGTCTTGACAAGGCCATAAAAGCCAAAAGACTTGACAAGGCTTTTGAGACTGCAATTGGTCCGGACGTGTACGATAGTTTGAAGAGCCAATTGGAGGGAGAGGTTGAGGAAAATTAAAACATTACAAAAGGAGGGCCGGGTCCATGCTTATATCTGGCATGGTACTTTGCGCGAAACATTGAGCATGGACATTGTGATGGATAAGGTTTATTCCTTATTAGGTCTTGCCAAAAAAGCAGGGCAGCTTTTATCGGGAGATGATACTTGCGAAAGGACGATAAAGTCCGGGAAAGCCGTACTGGTAATTGTGGCAGGAGATGCTTCTGAAAACACGAAGGACAAATTTAAGAGTATGT
>JAEWSZ010000217.1 GCA_023397905.1 Bacillota bacterium
TTGTGCTGTCCTGTATGATATTTCCGCCGCCGTATATGAACAGCCGGGCCTTTTTCATGACGGAATACACGGAAAACATATTTTTACGGTTAATTGCAGAGATGCCGTAGTTCCTGGTGGTCTCTGCGGGATTTTTGGACAGCACCAGAATGGATATATCGGGCTTCTGCAATTTGAGATTGTCCACAATGGACCTCAGCATTGCGTCGTCGCCTATGTTGCTGAACCCGTAATAACCTGAAATAATAGCATCATATTTTTTATTGTTTGAACGGGTTTTTAAACCTTTGGTGGAAACATCCTTCAATATTTCTGCATATATGTCCAGCTGGGTTCTGCGCATGGCATCCAGGGAAAAGTTTTCATTGGCTTTATCATGTATACTGCTGCCAAAATCAACACGTTTTGAGCTGTTGCCTGCCAAGTCCAGCAATTGCTCCGCCAGTGCGTGAAAATCCTTGGGTTCAAAAAGAAAGCCATTGACCGACGATTCGATAAGATCGGGAATCCCGCCGACTCTGCTGCACACGGTGGCCTTGGAAAGGCGTGCACCCTCCAGGAGATAGTATGGGAAGCCCTCGCTTATGGAAGTCATCACATTTATGTCCAGGACGCTGATAAGCTCGTAGGGGTCATTGAGCCAGCCAAGGAAAAAAACATTCTTATTGAGCCCCAGTTCGGCAGATCTGGCTTTTAATTGCTTTTCCTGCTCTCCCTCACCGCCTATGAGGAATTTTACATTTGGATTTTTCTCCACTACCAGCTTGGCGGCCTCCAGCAGAGTTCCTATATCCTTTACCGGATCCAGCCGCGCGGCCGTACCCACCAGGATGTCGTCATTGCCAAAGGAGACATTGAATTTAGCGCAAAAGTCCTCTTTCGAATAATTTTTCATGGGCCTGCCAAAATCAATACCGTTTAATATGGTAAATATCCGGTCGTTTGAAAACCCTCTTTCGATCAGCATTTTCCTGAAGGCGCTGGTAACAACTATGTAATAATCGAGCTTATGAAGTATTATGGAATTTAAAAAGCCGATGGTTATATTTTTCAAAAAGTTCTGCAGGTAATCCAGTTTGTAGTCGCTGTGCATCGTTGTGACAACCGGCACCTTGCAGGCCTTTTTTATTGCGTATGCGAATATATTTGCTTTTGAACCATGGGAGTGGATAATATCATATTTATTTTTGTTCACCAATTTTATGGATTTTCTGATATCCGAAAAAATATTAAATGATTTGATGACTTCTACTTTTATACCCATTGCCTGGGCTTCATCCGCAAAGGCGCCTGGTCGGAGACTCAAAAGCGTCACGTCGATATTGGAATCAAGTTCCTTTACAAGCGACAGCACATGGACTTTTGCGCCGCCCACATCTCCTCCGCCGATAATGTGCAAAACCTTCATTTAATACCACGCCTCCAATGTTTCTTTTGTAAACTACAAGTCTATTTTACCATGCATTTAAACTTTTGAGTACATTTGTGATTCTAAAATATTTTTAAAATATTAAATAAAGTCTATAGACTTGTCTATACTATTGTGATATACTGAAGTCACTTAAGCGATTAATCAAATCGCATATTCAATAAATAAGGCACTAATTATGCATATTACAGTTTTTACATATAAATTGGCTTAATAAAATTAAGTACTTAAGTTCAGTGATAGATTATTGTATAATTAAAATAAAAAATGATTTGGTGGGTAAGAATGAAATATACACTGCAAGATATTGCCAGGATGGCAAACGTATCAGAAGCTGCTGTAAGCATGGCCTTAAATAATAAAAAAGGTGTCAGTGAAGAAACGCGTTTGAAAATAAAAGAAGTGGCTAATCAGTTGCATTATAAACCTAATGCCATTGCGCGCAGTCTGGTAAAGCAGAAAAGCAGAACCATAGGTCTGGTGGTTTCCGACACTGAAAACCCATATTACGGCAAGATTGTAAAATGTGTGGATTCCTATATAAGAGAATTTGGATATCAGTTGATAATAGCAATTTCCAATGAGGATCCCAGCACTGAAGTTGAAATTATTGAGGAATTTATGTCCAAGCAGGTTGAAGGAATCATTGTGGTACCTACAAATAGACCTCATAATAATAGTGCTTATTATAATACTTTAAGCAAACAGCACTTGCCCTGTATTTTTTTATCGGCATTTTACAAGGGGCTTGACTTACCGTATGTTATGGTGGATCTTAAGGAAGGAATGTACAATTTAGTAAAGTATCTATTAAATATAGGGCATAGGGATATATATTTTATTTGCGGTAATTACCAGACTATTGCAACGGACTTTAGAATAGAGGGGTATAAAGCAGCTTATTCAGAATTGAATGTAGAAATCAATGATAACTTTTTTATAGAATGTCCCAAGGTTACTTTTGAGCAAGCGTACCAATCAACTATAAAACTGATAAAAAACGCGGGCAACATAGATGCTATAGTCACTGCCAACGACTATATGGCACTTGGAGTATTAAAGGCTCTGCATGACAGCAAAATAAAAGTTCCTGAAGATATTTCAGTTGCGGGTTTCGATAACGTAGTGTTTTCATCAATAGCGACAACTCCTATAACCACTGTAACACAGGACATACCGGAAATGGTGAACATATGTGTAGACATACTTTTAGATATAATTAAGAAAAATGAATTTATAAGTATGGATCCGGTGTTTGTGAAGCCTGAATTAATTATTCGAGAATCTACAAGTCAAAAAAGATAGAGAAATATTCTGCTTAGAAATTTTTTACGCACAACTTAAACGATTAAGCATAGATTTTTTGATACAAGTTCTAAATGTTTTCATTTTATTACTGTTTTGGATGACTCAATGACTTTATTAAAGGTGGAAATGCCCATTTAGAGGCATTTACATAAAAATATTTTTAAAGGAGATCAGACCATGAAAAATCTAAGAAACATTGTTGTTTTGATGCTTGTATCAGCTATGGTATTTTCTATGACAGCCTGCGGCAAGGCAACAGAGAATTCTTCGACTGCTTCGGCAGGCACAAGTTCCGCTTCAAATGCTTCAAATGGAGAAAAAGTCAAGCTTAAAGTATCACTTTTCAGTGACGGTCAGAATTTGTCTCAGACTCAAAAGAGTGTATTCACCGCATTTACCAAAGAACATCCCAATATAGAACCTGAATTTATTTATCTGACCAGCGACTCGGGAAACTGGAACGGATACCTTACCAAGATCCAGACTATGATAGCCAGCAATCAGGCTCCGGATGTTGCAGTTCTTGGTCTTGAAGGTGTAGCTATGATGGCGATGAATAATATTGCCATGCCAATTGATGATTATTTGACTGCACACAAGGATGAATACGATCCTATCCTTAAAAATATTCCGGAGCAATTGGCCGACATCTTTATTGTTGATGGCAAAAGATACGGCGTGCCAATGGAAGCAAATTCCGTAGTTACAAATATTAATATGGACCGGTTTAAGGAGGCGGGTATACCTATTCCGGAAAAAGATTGGACTATAGAAGACCTGAAAGCCATAGCTCCGAAATTATCGGATGCTAAAAACGGAAAATTTGCTTTTGGAGTTCCAACAAATTTCTTTTGCTTACAGGCCTTATTATATGCCAATGGAGGAAGTCCGCTTAATGACGATTGGTCGGCCGGAGCAATTAACTCACCAGAAAATGTGGAGGTATTCCAATTCTTGCAGGAGGCTATTAAAAAAGGGTGGGCTCCTCAGCCTGAAGCAAGCACCAGCGATGTCCAGTTAATGACTCAGGGCCGTATAGCTATTGGCTGGTGGGGAAGATGGGTTACAAACGATTATGTGGCAAGCGGAGTGAAAAACATTTATGTTCAGTCACTGCCCAAGATGAAGAGCCAGACAACATGTGCGGGTTCAGCTGCTTTTATAGTTCTTGATTCCACTAAACATCCGGAAGAAGCAAAAGCTCTTGCCTGCTGGACATCCAAGTGGGATTATGTAAGCACATTTGAAAAGCAGGGATCATTACCGGCTAATACGGAATATGCGGCAAAACTTTGTCCTGAACTTGGGGTGCCTCAGAACTGGCAGGCTTATACCGACGTATATGCCGAGAATAACTGGCGCAGAAGCCAGGATCCGCCTGAGTATGCTGAATTGGGTTTTGTATATCAAAAATATATGAATATAATTTACGCAAACCAAATGCCTGTAAAGGAAGCACTCGACAAAGCGCAGGCCGAAATACAACAGGTTTTTGACAATAGCAAATACAGAAAAGACCCCGCTAATCTTAAAATTATAGATAGCTTATTTAAAAATTAGTATAGGCTCAAGGGACATATGGGGGGAATTTTACTCCCCCCGGTATTTTAATTCTGGGAGGAATTTAAGAAAATGAATACTTACTTAAATTGGAAAAAGCCTAAAACCGGATTTTTGAAGGGAAATGCACTGGGATACATGTTTATTGCTCCTTCCGTTATTTTCTTCACTATTTTTGTTGCGATTCCTATCGTTTTAACATTAGTTCTCGGATTTTCCAATTACAGTCTTTTAGGTCCGGTAAGTTTTATTGGACTTTCCAATTACAAGGCTCTTCTTGCAGATCCGGATTTTGGAACAGTTATGCTTAATACTCTGAAATTCATATCATTTATTGCGCCAATGCATATAATTTTAGGACTTTTGCTTGCCTTAGGCGTAAATTCCATAAAAAATAGAATGTTTAAAGGGTTTTTCAGGACAGTTTTTTACTTCCCTTTAGTTGTCACTACCGCATCGGTTGCAATAGTATGGGGTTATATGTTTGATTTTAATTTTGGAGTTATTGATTATTATCTCAGGACATTCGGTATTGCGCCGGTTCAATGGCTGACTTCAAATAGCTGGTCATTGCTGGCTGTTGCAATATTCAGCGCATGGAAGTTTATCGGAAATGCATTCTTATATTATCTGATAGGAATACAGAATATACCTGACTCTTATGTAGAGGCTGCTTCAATAGATGGGGCCAACAGCCTGCAGATATTTTTCAAGGTCAAATTACCGTTACTTACGCCCATACTTTTCTTCGTTATTACCACTACACTGATAAATTGCTTTCAGATGTTTGACGAACCATATTTCCTGACTAAAGGCGGGCCTGGCGTGTCGTCTCAGACTATTGCAATGCATATATACAGAAAAGGCTTTGGAGAGTTTCAAATCGGCTATGCATCCACTCTGGGTGTTGTGTTGTTCATTGTTGTTCTCCTGGTTACATTTATACAATTTTATCTGCAGAAAAAATGGGTGTCTTACGACTATGAATAAAAGGTTTATGAGGTGTAATTATGATAAATATTAAAGAAACCAGACGTGTCCGTTCCAACATCCTGACAATAATCTTGATAATATTATTGTCAGCATTCGCAATATTTATGATATTGCCGTTCTTTTGGGTATTTGCAACTTCATTGCGCCTGCCTAAGGATTCGTTTAATTTACCGCCGTCTTTTCTGCCGACCGCATGGCATTGGCAAAATTATACTTATATATTTTCGGCCGTTCCATTTGCAAAATTCTTAATCAACAGTATAAAGGTTACAGTTATTATAACTCTGGTGCAGCTTCTGTTTTCTGCAATGGCAGCTTATGCTTTTTCAAGGTACAGATTTAAAGGAAGCGGAGTTATTTTTATTTACCTGTTGTCGGGACTTATGATTCCATATCAGTCGATTATTATTGCGCAATTTCTATTAATCTCTAAAATGGGCTTTGTTGATACACATTTAGCAGTTATACTTCCATACCTGTCCAGTCCGTTTTCAATATTTCTGATGAGGCAGTTTATGCAGACAATACCGAAAAGCTATGACGAAGCGGCAGTAATAGACGGAGCCGGGAAATTCAGGATTTTCTGGAGCATAATTATCCCGATGTCTGTTCCGTCACTGATGGTATGCGGATTTATGACTTTTATAGGGCAGTGGAACAATTTCTTCGCCGGTTTGATTTATTTGAATACACAGGATAAATTCACATTGCCAATGGGAATGCAGCTGCTGAGGGGGTACCAGTCTGTCGGGAGTTTATCGACAGTTATGGCCGGCGTAATGATTTCACTTGTTGTACCTGCCATAGTATATGCCTTCGGTCAGAAGTACCTTATACAGGGTACCGTACTCTCCGGTGTTAAAAGTTAAAATTTCAGGGGTATGACAAAATTTATTAAAATAATGAGGGGGATTAAATTATGTTAAGAGGATTATATTTTATGGGCTGGTACAGGGATATGTGGAATTACCATCCAAGCCTGCCGATGAAGAATATGCATATGATTGAAGATATTGAGGCCATAAAGGCAAATACTTTAATATGGTCATGTTTAGGGAGCGGAGCTATAGGGTTGCCCTACCTTGATAAAGAGGCTAATGAGGCTATTCCTCCCAGATTGAGGCTTTATGGTTTTATAAATGATAAGGAATTCTGCAATGAATGTGCCAAAAGGGGTATAGATGTATTTTCAGTGCTGTGGAAGGCTCAGCTCTGGGAGTTTGGAGCAGAGTTTAATGAGGATGAATCCGAGCTTCTGTCGCTCAATATTCTTCGCGGAGCATCTGAAAATAAGAAGTATGTGGGGATGAGTGAACTTTCAACTAATAAATATCCTAAATTGTTTGACCCTATTGAAAAATATTTTCCTGACGGATTGTTGGATTACAAAGGCAATAAGGTGGGTGATTTCCTTGAAGAATTTAAAGCGGTGTCACTGGAAGGCAGAAATATACTTTCAGCATGGCTTATGGCTCCGGAGCATGATCATAAATGCTATTCCCCATGTTCATACAAAGAGTCTTATCTGAACTACATGAAAAGAGACGTTGAAATGATGTCGGATGCGGGAGCCGGCGGCTTGCATATAGATGAATATGACACACAAAAGCATGTGCTTCAAAATGCCGGATGTTTCTGCGGCGAATGTATGGATAAATTCAGGGCTTATATAGTTAAGAATAATATAAAAATGCCGGAGGATGTTAAGGATAGCTCAACCTTTGACTACAGGCAATATTTGCTTGGCAGGGGATATAAAGATAAGGATCTTGTAGCCTGCAATGGAAATGCCAGATGGACCATCCCGCTATACCGGGATTTCACAAATATGCAGATGGACAGTATAGAATGGGTGGTCGGAGAACTCTCCCGCCACATCAGGGAATACTCATTGAGAACCAGGGGCAGGGAAATGAAGGTTACGGCAAATCTTTTTCAATGCTATCCTTATTCCTGGAAAAGCAAAAAACATCTTGACATCCTTGCCGGAGAGAAAACAAAGATTGAGTTGAGGCAGGACGCCTGGTACAAATATGCATTTGGCTGGCTGAACGGTAAGGAATCATGTTTTGTAGAGGATCCGAACCAGTATGTCAGAGATATGATAGAAGATATTAAAAATAATATACAGGACAGGTTTATTGTATTCGCTCTTGAACCACTGGCTCACGGTTTTCATATATCGTTCCCCTATGGCTCCTGGCTGCAGAATCAGGTAAAAGATGCTTTCTGGCCTGATTTGAGAGTACTTAAACAGCTGGGCGGCTGGCTTGATGAAAACGAAAGTCTCTTCCCGAAAAATCCTGTTGCGGATGTGGCCGTTATTTATGACGTATTATCCGCTTATGAAAATATGCTGACAGAACCGGAGGATGATACAAAGGTAGAAGTTGAATTTACTGACGGTGAAGAACTGGGCAGACAGGGCGCTTTCGCAAAGGATGGAAATTTTAATAATTTCTTTGAGCTTATTAAAGCTATGAGTAAAAAGAATATTCTTTACAACGTTTTGTATGAAAGTCCTGATGAACCTTTGACAGCGAGCCGGCTTGAAGCATATAAAAAGGTAATTGTTCCGGATGCTTTCCTGATGGATGCTCAGACAGTGAAGGTAATATTAGACTACGCTAAGGCCGGCGGTGAAGTAATTACCTTTGCAAGAGCCAATGACGGATTCAATTCCCATAAGCATTTTAATGCTGAAGATATGTACAGGCTTGTTAATGAATTAGCCGGGGAAAAAGGGATTATCAGTGCCTGCGATTGCGAAAAAATGGGTATGGCAGTGCATAAAAAGGATGATGGCTATGTAATGCATATTGTTAACTATAACTATAATCAGGATACTCATAGAATAGATCCGGTTGATGTTACATTTGAGCTCGGATTTAATGCGGAAAATATAAAGGTTAAAAGTTTCCCGGAAAATAGTCCGGTTTCCGCCGAAATTAAAAGCAATAATCTGACACTCAAAAATGCAGGTATATATACAATAGTGGAATTCTAATAAAAAATTTATAGATTACAGATTGGAAGGAGTTAAATTGATGAAAAGATCAGAGTTGAACGCAATAATACAGGACGCACTTGATTTTATGGAATCTAAAGATATTCCTATGCCGCCCTTTGCATACCTGAAAAAAGATGATTGGGGGAAAATAGGTCCGGAATGCAAAGAAATTGTTGATAATATGCTGGGCTGGGATATTACGGATTTCGGCAGCGGAGATTTTAATAAGATCGGACTGCTGATTTTTACATATAGAAATGGCAATTTTTATGATAAGATAAAGTATCCGAAGCCGTATGCCGAGAAGTTGCTTCTTGTACAGGATGGGCAGGAGCTGCCGTATCATTTTCATTGGAACAAAATGGAGGATATTATCAATCGCGGCGGAGGAAATCTTCTAGTGGAACTTAGGTCTTCCGGTAAAAATGGTGAATTTACCAATGAGCCGGTAAAAGTTACGGTGGACGGCCGAGAGGTTATTGCAAAACCGGGGGAGCTGCTCAAAATTAAACCGGGCGAAAGTATAACACTTTTGCCTGGCCAATACCACCGACTGGTTGGTGAACCGGGTACAGGCAGGGTAATACTGTTTGAGGTATCTACAACTAATGATGATACCGTAGACAACCGTTTTTATTCGGCTCCTGAAAGAATTCCCACCATAGAAGAGGATATGGAGCCCACTTATCTCATTTTTAAAGATTATGCGGAATATGTAAAATTTTAATCTAATTGTATTTTAATAAGTTTAATAAAAATAAATTGCGGGAGGATATGAATGTGTCAAATTTACCAAAAACAATGAAAGCATTAGTGGCTTATACTCCTGGGGACTACAGACTGGAAACAGCTTTTCCGGTACCTGCTGCCGGAGAAGGTGAAATGGTCATTAAGGTCGAGGCTTGCGGTATTTGTGCCGGTGATGTAAAAGCACAGCATGGTGCAGCAATGTTCTGGGGCGGAGATGGACAGCCAAGCTGGGTAAAACCTCCTTTTATTCCAGGTCATGAGTTCCTTGGAACGGTTGCTGAAATAGGGGCCAATGTTAAAGACTTTGAGGTTGGAGATAGAGTAGTTTCGGATCAGATTGTACCCTGCTGGGAATGCAAGTTCTGCAAAAGCGGTAAATACTGGATGTGCCAAAAACACGACATTTATGGATTTCAGAATAATGTAAATGGAGGTATGGCGGAGTACATTAAATTCCCAAAGGGGGCTATTGTTTATAAGGTTCCTAAAGATCTGGCAATGGAAAAGGCAGTACTGATAGAACCATTTGCTTGTTCAAAACATGCGGTTGACAGAGGAAATATCTCAAATGAAGATGTAGTTGTATTATCAGGAGCAGGTACTCTTGGGCTGGGTATGGTCGGCGCTGTAAAGATTAAAAACCCAAAAACATTAGTAGTACTTGATATGAAGGATGACAGACTTGAGCATGCAAAGAAATTTGGTGCAGATGTTGTTATCAATCCCGGAAAAGAGGACGCGGCAGCGAAAATAATGGAAATGACAGATGGCTATGGCTGTGACGTATATATCGAAGCAACCGGGCATCCGTCAAGCGTAATACAGGGCTTGAGCATGATCCGTAAATTGGGGACATTTGTTGAATTCAGTGTGTTCAGCGGGCCTACAACAGTAGATTGGAGTATCATAGGTGACCGTAAGGAACTTGATATCCATGGCGCGCACTTGAGCCCATACTGCTATAAGCCTACTATAGAATGGATCACAAGCGGAAAAATTCCTACAGATGGCGTTGTAACTCATAAATTTCCTCTTGAGAAATGGGCAGAAGCTTTTGAAATCGCAGGAAAGGGTGACACCTCACTAAAAGTTGTTTTAGTACCTTGATAATAAAAATTAAACGGAATAAGGGGAGAAGACTATTATGCAAAATTATGAAATTAAAAATGAAAAAATTCGATCTGCATTTGTTGAATTGAAGAAAAATCACCCTGAAAGGTTTCAAAATAGGCTAAACTTATCCTGGAGCAACTGGGGATTTGGAATTGAAACTTTGACAGATTCTGCTGACAGACTGCATAAAGCGGATATTAAATATATAGAACTGCATGGCAATCACTACGGTGCCGACCTTGGATATAAAATCGATGAAACGTTGAAAATTTTGAAAGAACGCGATTTACAGGTCAGCGGGATATGCGGAATGTTCTCTGTTGATAATGATATGTCCAGCAATAGTGCAATACAAAGGCAGGCGGCAATAGATTATATTAAAAGAGAAATAGAATTTACGGCAGCTGTCGGTGGAAAGTATATTCTAGTTGTACCAGGTGCAGTTGGAAGGCCCGATGCCTATGACAATACGGAGTTTGAAAGAAGCGTGGAAACGTTAAGATTAGTAGCGGATTTATTTGCTGAAAGCAATATTAAAGCAGCCATTGAGCCAATACGTGCTGCTGAGGTAAGTCTGGTCCGTACTATTTCAGAGGCAAAAAACTATATAAAAGCAGTTAATCACCCCGGAGTAAGGCATATAAATGGCGATGTTTATCATATGCAGTCAGAGGAAAGCCACATAGGCGAAGCAATCCTGTCTGCAGGGGATTATCTTGTTAACCTCCATATGGCCGACAGTAATCGATGTGCATTGGGTGAAGGGTCTCTCGATCTTGACACTGTTATAATGGCGTTATATTTAATAGGGCATAACACGGAAGGCAGATTTGTCACCCCTGAGCCGCTTGGACCTGGCGCAGGCCCATACCCGGCAATGTATGGAAAACCGGATAAGGACAGCCTTGACAATCTTGTTTTTAAAACGGTGTCATATTTTAGAGAACGTGAAAATGCACTGCTGCTATAAGCCCATCCATATTAAAAATATGCTTGCATATGTCTTATAAGGCATAAATCAAGAGCTGTACCTGAAAATAGGGTATGGCATTTTTTTTCTATCGCTTGATCTTCCGGTGAGCCGGAATGCGTTATATATTTGTTAATAATATGTTAATAACCGGAAGTTTCGACAGCCGGTTTTTATTGACAATAAAATCACAAGGATGATATAATACCAACACAAATAGAATTAGAGGTGAAAATTCCAATGGCTTCAAAGAAAATTTCTATGGCTGTAATAAAAAGGCTTCCGAGGTATCATAGATATCTTCACGACTTATTAGGGCTTGGAGTAAAAAGAGTATCATCGAAAGAACTGAGTACTCGCATGGGAATTACTGCTTCTCAAATACGTCAGGATCTGAATTGCTTCGGCGGCTTTGGCCAGCAGGGCTATGGCTATAATGTGGAGTCCCTTTACAATGAGATTGGAAATATACTTGGCATAAATAAAACATTCAATTGTATTATACTTGGCGCAGGAAATATGGGACAGGCTTTGTCCAATTATGGAAATTTTGAAAAAAGAGGGTTCAGCATAATCGGTATTTTTGATATAAGTCCGGAGGTTATAGGCAAGAAAATCAAAGATGTCGAAGTGATGAATCTCAATGACATTGATGAATTCATAAAGCACAACAAGGTGGACATTGCCATACTTTGCGTTCCATACAGAGAAACCGCGGCATTGGCGGACAGGATGGCAAAGCTGGGAGTGAAGGGCTTGTGGAATTTCTCGCCAATGGATCTGAAAATGCCTTATGACGTGATAATCGAAAATGTACATCTCAGCGACAGCCTGATGGTTCTGGGCTATAAGCTGAATGACAAATTTGAAAGAGAGTAGTGATTCGAAATAAAGTGGCACAGTACGGTATAAGTTCTGTGCCACTTTATTTTTATTGCTTTTAGTTCAATTTCCGGGGCGGATATTACAATCCTCTGAAATCCGAAGGGGTAATGGCAGTCACGCTTTTAAATACCTTGCTGAAATAGTGATGGTCGGAAAAGCCTGTTAACTCTGCGATTTCCTTCAACTTCATATCCGGATATTTTTTCATGATTGCCTGAGCTTCCTGAATTCTGAGCTTTGTCATATACTCGTTGAAAGACAGTCCCGTATGAGCACGGAATAGCCTGCTTAAGAATGATTGGGAGAATTTAAAATGGCTGCATATACTTTGCAATGATATATAGGAGGACAGATTCTGGTGCAGATATCTGTCCACATCCATAAACAGCAGATCGGAGTCTATTTTTCTGACTGTGCCCGGATTTGAATCCAACAGCTCTTTTAAGAGTTCGCAAAAAGAGCCGCAGAAGCTTTTTAAATCAGCAGCCAGAACCAGGGTCTCGGATATGATTCCCTGAATATCGCAGTCCATAGGCGCACTTTTATTGAAAAATCTTTTAAAGAATTTCACCAACTGCCAGACAAGATCTTCTGCCATATGCTGCGGCAGCTCGGAATTCTGGCAATCCTGGAAAAGCTTTTCCATTTCAACCGTAATGGATTTAAAATTTCCGCTTTCCGAATAGAAAGACAGTCTTTTCATTAAAGCTCCGTCCAACTCCAACAGGTTTTTTGGATATTGCTTCATAGTCTGCTCTGTAGAAAGCAGCTGGCTTTTTGCTATTACCAGGTGCTGGCTTATGCAGGCAACGGACTTGTAAAATGCCGCAGGCAGCCTGTCCACAGAAAGGCAATACGGGTGGAATGCAATGGTAATGAATCCGCCTGCACTTTTAAAGGACTCCAGTATACGGCCTGCTATTTCTTCAATTTTTATTGCAGGTATGGTGCTAAAGCCTATAACCAGATGTTTTTCATTTTCATCATGGCCGTTGAGAAACCAATAAAGGGTGCCGGCCGGTTCCAGGAGTTGTTTTACAAGCAACTCAATGGCCGGAAACAACTCATTGGAGCCGGGGTATGTTTTGGGATTCAACCTGTCTGGAAGAGCTCCGTAGCGTATGGTCGAGATATAAAAATTATTGCCTGACAGAAAAGCATCCGGTTTGGATTCGGCGGGATTCCTGCTTATCAGACGCTGGAGATATTCGGCACTCTCGGATTTACGGCGGGCTTCAAGCTTTGCACATATTTTTTCAAAAACCTCTTTAAGCTGATCCGGTTCAACTGGCTTTAGAAGATAATCAACCACATTATTGCGCAGCGCTTCCCGGGAATATTCAAATTCCATATAAGCACTTACCACAATGGAATAAATTCGGGAGTAATCCGAGTTTAGTCTTTTTACAAGTTCCACTCCGTTTATAATGGGCATTTTCATATCGGTGATAACAATGTCAGGCATAAACTCGGGTATATGAGACAGAGCATCTTCTCCGTTACAGGCTTTGTACACTATGCAAAGATCAGAACGCATTTCTTTTAACATCCGTTCCATATTGCGAAGTGACAGCATTTCATCATCCACCAGCATCACTCTATACATTTTTCTGCCTCCCGTCTTTATTCAATATACCGCTTAGGGTCACACAAGCTCCGGCTTCAGGCCGGTTTGAAAGTTCAAATTCGAATTCGCCCTTAAAAAAGTACTTAAGCCTGGCCATGGTATTTATTAAACCCATTCCTCCGATGGAAATTTCCGCAGGAGGATTTTCATCTCCCATATTCAGCAGATAAAGAGTTATACGGTCCATCAGATTTTTCAGTAATTCGGGCTCAAAACCCGAGCCGTTGTCCAATATGCGGATAAACCAGCGGTCTTCATGTACACTGCCCAATATTTCTATTTCCTTGGTATATGATGTATTATTGAAGCCATGACTCAGAGAATTTTCAACAAGGGGCTGGATTACCAGTTTGGGTACAAGGATGTCATAAAGCTCCTCCGATATGTTGATGTTGTATACAAGGCCCGCTTCATAACGCCTTTGCATCAGCATGAGATAATCACTGGCATGTTCAATCTCGTCACGTAATGTAACTCTTGAACTTGCCTTTGAATTGGAATATCTCAAATTTCTGGCCATACGCCGGCATATGTCGGATATGTCCGGCACACCCTTTTCATCGCCTATATTTACCAGCACATTCAGCATATTGAACAGAAAGTGCGGATTTATCTGTGCCTGAAGTACGCTGAAACGTGCTTCAACCTGGAGCGCACGGTAATTCACTTCGGTTTTAATAGCTTTATCAAGGCGCTCTCTCATGGCTTGAAATGAATTTCCCAGAGCTTCGATCTCATTGAGCTGGCTGTCCGCAATTGCTCCAAGGTTTATAACATCAGGCAGATTTGAGATGTTGGTCTGTTCAATGGCGCGTCTGAGCTTTTTTAAAGGCTTTACCAGTCTCAGAGAGAAAAAGTAGGAAATAATAAGCGTTATGATTATCAATATTATACCGCTTACTATGATTACAACCTTTATGAAGCTGAAGGAGCGGTTTATATATGACCTGTCCGCCACGCAAACAAGGGTGAGACCGGTGTAGGACGAACGGGTATAGTATACTATCTCCGAATGCTTTGTAAGCTTATTATAGCCGCTGACAATTGCCGATGCTCCGTTATCGGTCAAATTGGCATAGTAGTTTATGAGCCTGGAGTCCGTAATACTGTTGTTGTAAAATAATTCATTGTCAGAACCGATAAGGAAAACATTTAACTGCGGGTCTCCAAAGTTGCAAATATCCTCCAGAACATGCGCTTCCTGCTGTATCTCCACATAGCCCAGTTCATTATAAGGTGTGCTTATCAGGCGTACCAGAGAGAAAACCCGTTCATTGCCTTCGGTCCAGTCATTTTTGTGCAGCGCAAGTAAAATTTTACTGCCACGCGCAAGTCTGACTTTTTCCAGCCATTTCACATCACTTACATGGCGGCTTGCATTGGCATCCAGATCCCTTGAGCGGTCATTGGATATGAACAGTCCGTCATCGGTGAATATTTTGACCTTCTGTATGGTACCACTGAAAATTGACCGGTTCAGTGTGAATTTATTTATAAGGTAAAGCAAATGATTATTAATATAATTCACATTGGCCTCGGAAGACATTTGCCGCCAATCCTCGAGGGATTTTAAAACATCGGGATCGGACATTACATCAATAGAGGTACTGTCCATTTCACGGACGGCGCTGTCCAGCTTATCTGAATGGAGCTGCACCAGTTGGTAAAGATTTTGTTTTGAATTATTTATAAAAAGCCATTTGTTGTATAAATAGAAAGTAACCAGAACCATAGATACTATTATTACTGTAAATATTGAGTATGTGAAAAAAAGCTTAAACTGGTAACTACCTCTTTGAAGGAATTTATACATTTAAAGCCTCCTGTTGACACACATAACTACTTTACATAAAGATTTTAGCACAGTAATATTGAAAGTTCAATTTGCAACAATACCGGTACTGAAAAGTACAACAACCCAGACTGTTTTATCTATTTAAAATGCGATGATGTTAAATTATCATATAAACAAAGAGATAATGCAAGCCAAAAATAAGAAGGAGGAAAGATTTTATGTCACTTAAGTGGAAACGAGTAATGCCTGTTGTTTTATCCGCTGCAATAATAGGTTCATTGGTTGGTTGCGGTAACCAGGATCAGCAATCCCAATCATCCGGCAGCGCTTCACAAAGCGGTGCCGCTCAAACCGGTACTGTTAAAAAGGCTACCATATCCATTATGCCTAATGCATCCTGGTGGCTGGAGCCTATGGAAAAGGTAGCTGCAGAGGTTGAGGCAAAGACCGGTGTTGCGGTGGATGTTCAAAAAGTGCCGGATGGGGCGGAAGGACAAAAAATATTAAAAACCAAGCTGGCGGCAAACGAATTGCCGGATTTGGTATGCTGGGCAGGAGGAAGCTTCCTGACACAGCTTAATCCAAGCAGCAGCCTTATGCCTATTACGGATTTGCCCGTAGCTTCCAGGTTGTCAGATGAGGTCAAAGGTTCAATGACATATCAGGATACGCTTTACGGTGTGCCGCTTTGCTCCAACGGATGGGGCTTTGAGGGAATACTGTACAGCAAGAAATTGTTTTCCGAACTTAATTTACAAATTCCAACAACATATAAGGAACTGATGGATGTCAGCAAAAAAATAAAAGATGCCGGTAAAGTTCCGATTTGGATGTCTTTTAAAGACACATGGACCACAACCCAGGTACCGGAAGACTATTGGGCATGGATAGCCAAGAAGAATCCTGACTTTACAAAGGATATTGCGGCGAATAAGTTAAAGCTGGTAGATGTTCCGGAATATATAGAGGGATTGGCCTTCAATAATGAAATAATAAAGAATAAACTGTGCAATGAGGATTACAGCACCGCAACCTATGATGCAGGCCTCAAGGCTCTGGTAGACGGTACGGCCGGAATGTATCCCCAAGGGGCATGGGCCTTCGGAAATCTGGAAGCAAACTATCCCGATCAGATGGATAATATAGGTTTCTTTGCGCAGCCAATCGACGGCAATAATGTTATTGCAGTATCCCCACCTATAGGCATATTTATTTCGAAAAACACAAAAAATCTCGATGCCGTCAGCAGATGGCTTGACAGCTACGCTACAGACGGACAGAAAGTATATTATGCAAGTTCCACAGGGCTTCCGATGTTCAAGGATATCACTCCGAATCTGAACGGTGCCTATAAGGAAATAGTGGAAAATTACTTTAATAAAGGCAACTGGGCTTATAACGAACAGGTGGGTATACCCATAATGTTCCCGGATTGGGAACCAATATTGCAGAGCGTTGCCGCAGGCGAAACAAGTCCTAAGGATGCAGCGGCACAACTTGACAAAGGGCTGGCCAGCGCAAGCAAAATGATCGGATGGCCAGGCTGGTAAACTGCAGCAGGATTTTTCCCGGGCAAGGGAAACAGATATGTGTATTGGCCTTGGAGGATAACTCCGGGGTCAATGCATATATAATGCAAAACAAAAATAAATTCTGATTTGAGGAGCGGATTACATTGAAGAAGATGATGACTACCGCAAAGATATATCCGTATTGGTTTCTGCTGCCGGGGGGCTTGATATTTATAGCTTTTTTTATACTGCCGACGCTTGGCTCATTTGTCTTTGCATTTACTAACTGGAATTCCTTCAACCCTAGTATTTTCAATGCAAAGTTCATATATCTGGACAATTTCAAGGACATAATTACAGATCCAAGCTTGAACATTGCCTTCCGCAACACCTTTATTTTTGCCATACTCACAACCGTATTGAAATGCTTTTTCGGTCTGCTCCTGGCATTGCTTGTAAACATGAAGCTCAGAGTAAGAAGCTACTTGAGGACAATTTTTTTCTTTCCATGTGTTATCTGTTCGGTAGCAGTGGGCCTTATATTCCTTTCACTCTATAATCCAAGCACCGGGCTTGTGAACAGGACACTTGACCTGATCGGACTGGGAGTGCTGAAACATGACTGGCTTGGAGAGCTGAACCTGGTGATTTTTTCAGTCTGCGGAGCTGAGATCTGGAAATGGTCCGGTTACAATATGATAATATTTGTCGCAGGCCTGAGCGGTATTTCAAACGATATAATAGAAGCCGGACAGATTGACGGCTGCAATGCATTCCAGAAATTCAGATACATTACTTTTCCCCTCATCAGGAGCTCACTTAATATAAATATCGTTCTCTCGGTGATAAGCGGACTGAAAGTATTTGATATTGTCTATGCTGTTACAAACGGAGGTCCGGGCTATGCTTCTGAAACCTTTAACACAGTTGTCTTTAAAAAGTTTTCCCAGGGTTTCTTCGGACTGTCTACGGCAGAAGGGCTTCTGCTATTTATCCTGGTTATGATTATAGCA
This sequence comes from Bacillota bacterium, assembly GCA_023397905.1. Taxonomy (GTDB): domain Bacteria; phylum Bacillota; class Clostridia; order Acetivibrionales; family DSM-1351; genus Ruminiclostridium. The sequence goes on from JAEWSZ010000217.1 coordinate 17,965, forward strand.
TTGCCTTTAAATCACTACTTAATGAAAAAGGAGGTGGCTGCATAATATGACAAGGAAAAAAATTTTTGAATTCATACTTGGCGCAGCGGGCATTTTAGCCAGCTTCATTATACTTGTTCCGCTTTATTATGTACTGATCAACTCCTTTAAAACCCAGCAGGAAGCTGCGCAGATGAACCTGTCCTTTCCAAAGGTCTTCAACATAGTCCAAAATTACACTGAAGTTTTTAAACGGGGATATATATTGACTGCTTTTAAAAACAGTATGGTAATTTCATGTGTATCAACCGCCGCTATTATTTTGTTTTCTGCAATGGCCGCATATATAATCCAGCGCAGGGGCGGACGGGCAATGAATTGGGTGTGGACTCTGGTTATGATAGGATTGATTATACCGTCTTCAATGGTGACTACCACAATGCTGTGCAGATTCCTGGGACTGAGGTCGCTGGCAGCCGTAATAGCTGTATTCACGGCAACCCAACTGCCTCTTTCAACATTTATATTCCGCGGTTTTTACGGCACCATACCCAGAGAGCTTGATGAAGCCGCAATAATAGACGGATGCGGAAGCAAGCTGCTGTTCTTTAAAATAATAATGCCGCTGCTTAAGCCTGTAATGATGACAGTTTTTATACTTAATTTTATAGAAATATGGAACAATTTTTCCATTACCGTATATTTTCTGAGCTCATCAAAGGATTATGTAATGCCGCTGACGGTTTATTTCTTCTTCGGACAGTATAAATCCTCCTGGAACCTGGTATTTGCAGATGTGGTTATTGTGGCACTGCCGGTGGTTATCGCGTATGTGATTGCACAAAAGCACATTATATCAGGCATGGTCTCGGGCGCTGTAAAAGAATAATTAAAATAGTAAAGGGTGGATTGTGCGTGGAAAAAGTGCTTTTTGTCGGTATGCCTGACTCAATTGCAGATATTGCGGCCGGTGAGGCATTAAAAGCGGGGCTGAGAATAGGACTGTACTTTCCTGAGGCTTCAGTACAGGAGACTGTTCCGGACTATATAAAAAATAATGCGGATTATTGCACCGGTATAAGAGAAGAGCTTGAAGCGGCTTTTAAACAATTTAACCCCAAGGCCATTATTGATTTCGGTATCCGCAGTACAGAGCAGCTCCAATGGATTTATAATATGGCAGCCGGAAATATTGAGCAGTATATCTATATCTCCGGGCAGGCTGACACCGCTTCCTGTGAACAATTCCTGTTTGAAAAGTTCAAAAGGGATGCATTTCCGGTGACACTGCTCAGAACAAGTGCAACCTTAAAAGCCGGAAACAGTGCCTGGCTGGCTGCTCGGTTGAAAAGCGGAAAAGCTGTCATATCCCCGGGCGACGGCAACAGATGCCGTCAGATTTCCCTGCCGGAGAACATGGGGAAAATGATTGCCGGATTTATAGGGAAAAGCGAAAGCATTGGGCAGGAATATATTTTAACTGACGGCAATATGGTCACTTTTGACGGATATGTCGATGCTTTTTCCGGAGCACTGGGGATAAAGCCTGAGATTATCCATATTCCGCAGGAATTCCTGAAAGAGCTGGAGGGAATGGAGGAGTACACAGAAGGCAATATTCCTGTGGAGGCGCAATATAATGAAAAGGCCTATGACGACATAATAAAAAGATGGTTTATGCTTGTTAAGGAATTTAAAAAAAATATCTGGCAGTAAAATATATGCTCAAAATTTTTATATATAAAAATATCATTTGGAGGATAGACTATGAAAAAAGTATTGTTTATAGGCGCTCCGGGTTTTATATCGACCCATGCCGTTAATGAAGCCTGTAAGCTGGGCCATGAAGTGGCAGTTTTTAAAAGATCCGACAAGCTGGATTCCGATCTTGAATACGAGGTTAAACAGTATAAAGGCGACAGAAATCTGCGTCCCGATCTTGAGGCGGCAATTGGTGATTTCCAGCCACAGGTGGTAGTGGATTTTGTTTGCTATAGACGGTTTCAGGCCGAATTGATATCTGACCTGCTGGAGGGCAGAGTGGAACAGTACATTTTTGTGAGTTCTGTCGATTACTACGGATATCCGCTGTCACGGCTGCCATACCCGGAAGGCGGTATTTCTGAAACAGGCAGGCACACAACGGAATATGCCATGTATAAAGGTGACTGTGAAGAGGTATTTCTGAAAAAATATCATAAAAGCGGATTTCCGGTAACCATTGCCCGCCCGTATTATTCTATTCATAAAAGAGCTATTGTAAATTTCTTTAACGGAAGAGACTGGAACAATGAAGGCGGCCGTACCCTTGTGGAACGCATTAAATTCGGACAGCCGGTGATAGTTCCCGGTGACGGAACAACATTGTACCAGGCGGGTTGCGCAAGGAATCACGGCAGGATGGTTTCCTGGATGATCGGAAAAACATTCGCAATAGGTGAGAGCTATAACTGCTCCCAGGACAGTGTAATGACCATCGACGGCTATGTAGACACAATTGCAGGGGTACTTGGCACTGCCGCCAATATAGTGCATATCCCTTCGGATCTGCTTCTATCCCTGGGACTGGAGGAAGTTGAAACGGGGTATATTCCTATTTTGATGCGTTATAATTCCTATTATTCGGTTGAGAAATTCAAAAAAGCATTTCCTGATTTCAGATGGGAAGTTTCAGTGGAAGATGCATTGAGGGAATACGTCAGATGGAATCAGGAGCAGGAGCTGTTCAGAAAGGAACCGGCGAAAACCATTGAGGACAGAATCGTCACAGCTTGGGAAAAGAGTATAAAATATATGAAGTCAATCGTGTAAAATGATTAACGGTTTAAGAATTTTACAAGAGGGAGGACGTGATGTAAATGGCCCAAAAGATCAGGTGGGGAATTCTGGGCTGCGGGTATATAGCCAATGAATTTGCCGGAGACTTGAAAATGCTGCCGGATGTAGAAATAACTGCTGCAGCATCAAAGTCAGCCGTAAAAGCGGAGGAATTTGCAAGTAAATTCGGAGTGCCATATTATTATACCGATTATGAAGCTCTGGTCAAAAATCCTGAAGTAGATGCAGTTTATGTAGCTACAACACATAATTCTCATTATGAAAATGTAATGCTCTGCCTTGAAAACAATAAACATGTCCTATGTGAAAAGGCGTTTACCGTTAATTCGGATCAGGCCGAAAAGATCATCAGGCTGGCGAGACAAAAGAAGCTGTTCCTTATGGAGGCCATGTGGACAAGATTTTTACCCGGCATAATAGAGCTGAACAGGCTGCTTTCAGAAAAAATGATCGGGGATGTAAGGTTTATGACCGCCATTTTCGGTACAAGATTCCAATGGAATGCCGAAAGCAGATTGTTCAAGCCGGAGCTGGCAGGAGGAGCATTGCTGGATATCGGTATTTATCCCGTTGCATTTGCAAGTATGATATTTGGAAAGCAGCCTGAGAGTATTAAAAGCTTTGCTTCGCTGGGGGAATCAGGTGTGGATGAGGATGTTTCATGTTTATTTGAGTATGAGGGCGGAAAAAAGGCAATGCTGTTTTTTTCTTTCAGCGTCACTACTCCTCATGAGGCGACCATTGCAGGAACGAAGGGGTATATAAAAATACCCGATTTCTTTCACCCTGTAAAAATGATAATCAAGCTGGAGGGAGAGGGTGAAAAACTGGTAGAATGTCCGTATGAATTCACAGGATACGGCTATGAGGCCGCCGAAGTATGCAGGTGCATCCGGGAAGGCCGTCAGGAAAGTGAGCTGATGCCGCTGGATGAAACTCTCCGGCTGATGAAAACCATGGATGTGCTGCGCTGTGAGTGGGGAGTAAAATATCCGGGGGAATAAAAAAACAACAGGCAAACCGATCAATAACATTGCGGAATTGCGACGGAAAGGATGGGAAAATGTTTCAGCAAAACAGACTTTCTTCTATCTCGTTAAATAAAATAAAAATACAGGACTCATTTTGGTCCGGATATATGAAAATGGTAAGGGAAAAGGTTCTCCCCTATCAGTGGGAGATACTGAACAACAGGGTGGAGGGGGCTGAGCCCAGTAATTGCATCAGCAATTTTGAAATAGCGGCAGGTCTGAAAAAAGGTGACTTTGCCGGAATGGTATTCCAGGATACGGATGTGGCCAAATGGCTTGAAGCTGCGGCTTATGGCTTGGCAACCGAGCCCGATGAAGCCCTGGAAAAGATTGCAGACGAGGTCATAGACCTTATAGAAAAAGCACAGCAGCCAGATGGATACATCAATACCTATTTCACAGTAAAAGACCCTCAGGGGCGCTGGAAAAACCTTCAGGAGGGACATGAACTATACACGGCAGGCCATTTGATTGAAGCTGCGGTAGCTTATTATGGCGCAACGGGAAAAGATAAATTTCTTAAAATGATGTGCCGTTTTTGTGATTATATATATAGTGTTTTTGGAACAGACGAAGGCAAAATCAAAGGCTATCCCGGTCATCAGGAAATAGAACTGGCTTTGGTAAAGCTTTACCGTGTCACCGATAACCGCAGGTACCTGGAACTGGCTAAATATTTTATAGACCAGAGGGGTCAGGAACCCTTATATTTTAAAGAAGAACGCAAGCGACTGGGAGAACGGTATATATTCCCGGAATTCAGGAATTTTGACGAAAAGTATGCACAGTACCATCAGCCGCCAAGAGAACAAAAAACAGCCGTAGGTCATGCCGTACGCGCGGTATATATGTACTCGGCCATGGCGGATCTGGCGTATGAATATGGGGACGGGCAGTTGATGGAGGCCTGCAGGAGCATATATGACAATATCGTCAACAGAAAAATGTATATTACAGGGAGCATAGGAGCGTCCGAATTCGGAGAAAGCTTTGCGGGAGATTATGATCTGCCCAATGATTACAATTACTCAGAAACTTGTGCTACCATAGGGCTGGCACTGTTCTGCAACAGGATGATGCAGATAACCGGTGAAGCCAAATATGCCGATACGGTTGAAACAGCGCTTTATAATACGCTGCTTTCAGGCATTTCTTTAAACGGCACCGAATTTTTCTATGTGAATCCCCTTGATGTGTGGCCGGATTCCTGCAGGAACAATTCCTCAAAAAGGCATGTAAAGACAGAGCGGCAGAAATGGTTTGGTGTGGCATGCTGTCCTCCCAATATAGCCAGGACCATACTGTCCCTGGGACAGTATATTTATAGTATGGATGAAGAACATCTGTATGTGAACCAGTTTATTTCAGGCGAGGCTGAATATTGTGCCGGGGGGCACAAGGCAATAATCAGCCAGAGTACCGGCTATCCCTTTAAAGATGCCGTCGAGATACAAATCAACTGTCAGAAGCAGGATGAGTTTACCGTTTGCATAAGGATACCCGGCTGGAGCAGGCGGAATAAAGCCATGCTTGACGGAAAAGAAATTGACATTGATAAAAATACTGAAAACGGGTACCTGAAAATAAAACACAGGTGGCATTCTAACAAAATATGGGTGCAGTTTGATTTACAGCCGGTACTCATAGCGGCTAATCCAAAAGTGAGAGCCGATATAGGCCGGGTTGCAATAAAGAGGGGACCTGTTGTGTACTGCCTTGAGCAGGCCGATAACGGGGAAAATCTGCATGGAATACAGGTTCCGCTGGATTCAGAACTTGAAGAGAGTGCAGATGAACATTTGCTGAAAGGTCTCACTATCCCGGTGATAAGTATTGAGGCACAGAGGATAATTGACAACTGGGGTGAACGTCTTTATGCTCCTGCCGGATTTAAGACCGGAGCTGCAAAAATAAAAGCCATACCTTACTTTTTATGGGGTAACCGGAGTGAAGGTGAAATGCTGGTCTGGATACGGACAGTCTGATTTAATGGCTTCATGTAAGAGGGAGCGGCTCTTTGAACCCCTCCCTCTATTGCTGATATTATTTATATTAGTCCTTATCTGAACACCTTGTATGAAGAAGCCGAAAGGATTTCATAAGCCTTATCCGTATTGGCCTGGTCGGACAGTGTGATCCTCAGGCAGCCCTGTTCGAACTCACGGCTGTTGGAAACGTTTATATTCTTTATGTTGATACCGCTGTCACCAAGCAGTGTGGCTATTTTGCCGATGATACCCGGCTCGTCCTTCACATCCACCACAAGGCCGAAGCTGGGCGGGATAAGACTGGTGGACCTGGTAGCGAAACTGTCTCTGAAAGCTTTTGCCCGGTTAAAAAAATCATATATTTCCCGGTTATCGGAAGATTTTATGTCACCTATTATTTTTTCAAGAATGTCTTTGTAGTCGTTGAGCAGGCCGGTTACAATTTTGCTGTTGCTCAAAACCACGTTTTCCCACATGGTGGGATTGGAGGAGGCGATTCTGGTAATGTCCTTGAACCCACCGGCGGCCAGGAGCTTTATGAGACCGTCGCCGCTTTCCTTGCCGCTGGCAAGCGTGACCAGAGCCGAAGCCACAATGTGGGGCACATGGCTGATACAGCCTGTGACCATGTCGTGTTCTTCTGGAGGTACGGCGATGGGAATGGCTCCTATGCTTTTGAGTATGGACTCCATTGTGCCCATGGCCGGTTCTGTGGAGGTTTTGGACGGAGTCAGGACATAATAGGCGTTTTCAAACAAATGGGCAAAGGAGTTGGCATATCCCGACTTTTCAGTGCCTGCCATGGGATGGCCTCCGATAAACACAGGGGCCCCTTCAAGACCTTCGATAAATGCGCAGATTTCGCCCTTTGTACTTGCCACATCCGAAATAATGCAATTTTCCTTAACCCTGCCTGACAGCAGTGAAAGATAATCAATTGCCTTACTGACGGGAGTGCATATGAAAATTATATCTGAATTATATACCTCATAGCAGCATTCATTAAATCCCCTGCTGATAACTCCGTCCTTCTCCGCAAGCCTGAGTGACGGGTCATGGCTGTCTACAGCGTATATCCTCAGCTGCTCCGACTTCTGACGGAAGGCTTTGGCAAGCGACCCGCCTATCAGTCCGAGACCTATTACAGATATGCTTTTAACCATTATATGTGAATTCTCTTTCCAGTATGGGTGCAAGCTTGCTGATATCTTTGCACAGGGAATCAAAATCTTTGGGATTCAGTTGCTGGGCCGCATCCGACATTGCCAGCATTGGATTCGGATGCACCTCTACGATCAATCCGTCGGCGCCTGCGGCAATTGCGGCTCTTGACAGCGGAATGACATATTTGGATTTTCCGGCCGCATGGCTGGGATCAACTATTATGGGCAGGTGGCTCATGTTTTTTACAACGGGGACAGCGCTCAGGTCCAGCGTGTTTCTGGTTGCGGTTTCAAAGGTCCTGATACCTCTTTCACAGAGCACAACGCCGTAATTTCCTTCGCTCATAATGTATTCGGCTGCGTTGAGCCATTCGTCTATGGTGGTGGCCGCACCGCGCTTTAAAAGTACGGGCTTCATGGATTTCCCCGCCTCCTTCAGAAGCTGGAAATTCTGAACATTCCGCGCTCCGATCTGAAACATATCCACATAGGGCAGCGCCAATTCCACCGCTTTTTCGCTTGTGACCTCGGTTATTATCTGCAGGCCGGTCTGGTCCTTTGCTTCCTTCAGCAGTTTCAGCCCTTCTTCCTCAAGTCCCTGGAAGGCGTATGGGGAAGTCCTGGGTTTGAAAGCCCCGCCTCTTAAAATCTGCGCGCCGGACTTCTTGACCGCATGGGCCGACTGTATTATCTGTTCGTAGCTTTCCACGGCGCAGGGTCCGGCCATGATGACCAGTTCTTTTCCGCCTATTTTGACGCCGTTTACATCAACAACACTTGGTTCGGGCCTGAAGGTTTTCCCCGCGAGCTTGAAGGATTCCACTATGGGAACCAGCTTTTCCACACCGGGCATAAGTTCCAGGGGGATATCCCTCAGAACGCTCTTGTCGCCGATAATGCCGATGATGGTTCTTTCCGTCCCCTGAGACAGATGCACTCCCAGGCCTGAATTTTTTAAAACGTTGATTACATCGTCGATCTGCATCTGATTTGATTTGGGATTCATAACAATAATCATAAAATAACATCCTTTCTACCATTTTACTTATCCAAAATACACAAAAACCATGTTTTACACCGCAGGCTGACGAAACCTGCCCGTTCTACCATAATACGAATACTCCGGCCAACCGGATGACCCGGTCCGGAATATAAATAATATTATAAAGCATAGAAGGGAATTTATAAACCTTTATATGAAAATTCAGTGCCGCTTGCCGGTGTGATTATGAACTGAATTTAATAATGCAAATATATTATGGCGAGGTATATACATTTTTCTAAAATACTCACGGCTTAATCCCCCGGTTATAAGCTGATTTCCTAAATATAAAAGAATATATGATTTAAATGGATTGTAACATTTACCCGGATATCTGAATAATAAAATGTTAATTTTGACTTAACAATATTTACAGAAATGGTATAAAATAGATATAAAATAAAATTTTTAATAAAAAAAGGAAAACGTTATTATAAATAGAATAGATAATACATTGATATTTGATTAAAATTAATATTCGTTGTTCTGGCTGCTGTATAGTCGGTACTTATTCTACTTTGTTTATTATGAAGTCAATTACGGCTAAAACCTTCATATCCAGGCGAATGCTGCTTTAAAGCAATTGTATCTGGAGGTTTCAACGCTTGGGTTTAGAAAGTTTTACTTCGGGAGGCTTTAGCCTCAAACCAGAGCTATCGCTTTCCGCCAATAGTAATTGACTTTGCACTTGCTTTGTTGAAACAGTTATTTGAATGGGCTTTTTGGTCTCTTTGAAGGTGTTTTCGGTTTAAAAGCGGTTTTATGGAATGACATGACAAGGTCATTTCTGAAATACAGTGTAAACAATTCAAAATAATAAGGGGGAATGATTATGAAGGACTATGCCGTGCAGAAACTGCGGAATATTTGCCTTTTGGCTCACGGTAACGGGGGGAAAACCACGCTGGCGGAGGCCATGCTGTTCAATACAGGAGTATTGGACAGATTCGGGAAGGTCGCAGACGGAACCACAACTACCGACTATGATCCCGAGGAAATCAGAAGAAAAATATCTATCAGTACGGCTATGGCCCCATGCGAATGGTTGGACCATAAGATAAATGTTATCGACACTCCCGGTTACTTCGATTTTGTGGGAGAAGTCATGCAGGGTATCCGTGCCGCGGAGGGCGTGGTTATAGTTGTCTCGGCTAAAAGCGGCGTTTCTGTGGGAACGGAAAAATCATGGGCATATGCCAGGGCGCACAATGCGGCCAGACTGTTCTTCATTAACAAAATGGATGAAGAAAACGCAAATTTCAACGCTGCGCTGGATAAGATGGTAAACACCTTCGGAAACAGCGTAATCCCTTTTCAGCTTCCCATCTATGAGGCTGATAAATTTGTTGGTTATGTTGACATAATCAATATGACTGCGAAAAAATTCCAGAAGGATAAGCTTGTAGAAGCACAGATCCCTTCGGATTTAACTGATAGAATTTCCCAGATAAAGGATTCATTGAACGAACTGATTGCCGAAACCGACGAAGGGCTTATGGAGAAGTTTTTCGGCGGCGAGGAATATACAAAAGAGGAGCTCCGAGAGGGCATCAAGGCCGGTATCACCGACGGTACAATAGCTCCGGTATTATGCGGATCGGCCCTTCAGAACCTGGGCGTCCAGGAATTGATGAACGCCATAGTGGAATATATGCCGTCTCCGGAGGGCGTAAGTGTCAAGGCTAAAAAGGCGGGAACGGAGGACACTGTGGAGATAAAGGCAAATCCCGCCGGACCTCTGGCCGCATTGGTGTTCAAGACCATCGCAGACCCGTTTGTAGGCAAGATATCCATGTTCAGAGTATATTCGGGGACGATTAAAGCCGATTCGGCAGTGTATAATTCCACAACTGAGAAAAGTGAAAAAATAGGGCAGATATTTGTCATGAGGGGCAAAAAGCAGATTCCCACGGACAAATTGATTGCCGGAGACATAGGCGGAGTCGCAAAGCTTTCAGGAGCAAATACCAACGATACGCTTTGCGACCAGGCAAACCGCGTTGCGCTGGACAAAATCGTATTTCCGGAGCCTGCCATATCCATGGCGGTGGAGCCAAAGGCAAAGGGCGACGAAGAAAAGATAAGCTCAGGGCTTCACAAGCTTCAGGACGAGGATCCTACCTTCAGGGTGTCAATAAACGCGGAGACACACCAGACGCTGATTTCCGGTGTGGGTGAACAGCACCTGGACGTTATTGTCAGCAAGCTGAAAGCCAAGTTCGGAGTCGCCGTAAATCTGGTAGACCCAAAGGTTCCGTACAGGGAGACCATCAAGAAAAAGGTAAAGGTGGAAGGAAAGCACAAGAAACAGTCGGGAGGACACGGCCAGTACGGCCATGTCTGGATTGAATTTGAACATGGGGATAAAGAGGATCTTATATTTGAAGAGAAAATATTCGGAGGCTCCGTTCCAAAATCCTATCATCCGGCAGTAGAAAAGGGGTTGAGAGATGCCATCTTCAAAGGTGTGCTGGCGGGATATCCGGTGGTGAACCTGAAAGCAACTCTGGTGGACGGCTCCTACCACGACGTGGACTCCTCTGAAATGGCATTTAAAATAGCCGCCAGGCTGGCATATAAAAAAGGTCTGCCCATGGCTTCGCCTGCTTTGCTTGAGCCCATAGCCCATGTTGAGGTCTATGTGCCGGATAACCATATGGGTGATATAATAGGCGACCTGAACAAGAGGCGGGGACGCATACTGGGCATGAACCCGCAGGATGACGGGATACAGCAGGTTGAGGCTGAGGTGCCGCAATCCGAGATGTTCAAGTACGCCACAGACCTGAGGTCCATGACTCAGGGACGCGGATATTTCAAGCTGTGGTTTGACAGGTATGAGGAAGCTCCGGCCATGGTGGCAAATAAAATCATAGAAGAGGCCAGGAAGAACATGATCGAAGATGACGAAGAGTGAGGAGCAGTAGTACGGAATTATAGAAGTGCCGGAACACAGGAGAAAAACTGTAATGTAGAAGTATAGAAGTGCAGAAGTACAGAATGAAAAGCTTGAAGGCGGGATTCAGAATAAAGCCAAAGCAGTATAAAGTCTGTACAACTTATAACATATGGCAAAAAAAATTCGGTTATAACGAGGCGGAGGATATCTCCGCCTCGTTATAATTATGATATAATATCTTTAACTAATAACACAGCTGGTGGATACAGATGTCAGATACGGCATAATTGGAATAATCAGAAAATGAAAAACGATATATAATTAACCTGAAAAGAAAGGGAAATCAAATGAAAGCTGCCTACAAAAAGTCTCCCAAAGATGTAATAATACGTGAGGTTCCCGTGCCGGAGGCGGGGGACTTTGATATTTTGTTAAAGGTAAAATCCTGCGGTGTTTGCGGCAGTGATCTGGACTCAAGTGCCGAGTACCGGCAATTTGGACACGAAATCGCCGGGGTAGTGGAGAAAGTCGGGCGTTGCGTAACCGGTTTTGCTCCGGGAGATAAGGTGGTTGCCGAGAGCGGCAGCTTTTGCGGCGCCTGCGAGAATTGCAGAAACGGAAGAGTTGATATTTGTGAGAATATAAGCTCCGGCAGCTTTTCAGGCTTTGCAGAGTATACGGTAATTCCCGCTAAAAGCGCGGTCAAATTTGAAGGAATCACCTTCAAGCAGGCTGCGGTTATTGAACCGCTGGGCGTTGCTCTGGATCTCGTCTACGCGGCAGATATAAAGCTGAATGATCACGTGCTGATCATTGGCGCGGGATCAATCGGTCTGATGGCGTTGAGCATTGTAAAAGCCATGGGTGCAGGTAAAATTTTTGTTGCGCAGAACTCCGGTTCAGATAAAAAATTGGAACTGGCAAGAGCTTTTGGCGCCGACGATATTATCTACACGGACAAGCAGCGCCTCGAGGATTATCCGTTTCCCAAAGGCGGAGTTGACAAGGTTCTGATAACGGCGCCTCCAAGGGTGATACCATCGGCCTTCAACGTATCGAATTATGGAGCGGTGATATCTTTTATCGGAATTTCTCCAGATTCAGACATCACATTTGATGCAAATAAATTTCATTTTAAAAAGCTTCAGCTCAGATCCTCATTTGCATCGCCTGCACTGTATTTTCCAACGGCCATAGATCTGGTAAAGTCAGGTGTTATTGACACGGATATGCTTATCACCCATACCTTTTGCCTTGATGAGCTGGCGGATATGATGAAAACCATCGTAAGCGACAGGGCGGCTGTTGTTAAATGCGTATTTCTTGCATAAATAATTTTTTCCGAATATATAAATATATCATTTTTTCTACAGTAGCCGGCTCAATCTGAATTTTATCAATAATTGAAGCAGATAATGTAACTGTCTTAATAAGAACGTTCGCAACAAAATGGAGATTATAATGAATTCAATTGTTAATTATTTTAAAAAAAGAAGGCTGTTTTTATCATGGCTGTTTTCATATGTAATCATTGTAGTTATAGCACTACTTATAAGTTCCATAGCATATATTCAATCTGTGAGAGTGATAAAAGCTGAAATCAACGATTCACATGCCGCAATGTTAAAGCAGCTTAAGCAGACGGTGGATACAAAGCTGAATGATATTCAAAAGATTATGGATACAATTATGCTGGATAAAAATATCAATAAGCAGACCAATCTAAATGTTAATCCCATATATAACATATCCATGCTGGATGCCATAAGTACCATTAAAACCTGTGAGCTTTCAAACAGCTACATAGACGACATATTTATATATTATCCCAATAGAAATATGGTGGTATCCGGAAATGGGACATGCGGAGATCTGGAATATTTTGAAATATACTATAAGGGTAAAATAACTGATAATGCTGATTGGATCAATTTTTTGAAGCAAAAGCATGTAAAGCAATTTTACCCCATGTCGTCTTTAAATTCCGGAAAACCCAATATAGGGGGCACGGTATTTCTGCAGTCAATTTCCTATGACAATTCTTCAAAAAATTATGCTACGCTCGGAATTGTTCTTAACAATTCCTTTCTTAAAAAAGCGCTGAGCAGTTTCAATGAAATTCCCGAGGGCAATTCAATTATTGTCAACTCAGGAAATGAGTATGTTGAAGCATTAAAAAATCAGATAAATTTTGATGTTTCTGATTTTAACATAAAAGATAATTATGGTATTAAAAGTTATAAAAAAGGTAAATATGATGTTGAATTGGTTTATATCAAATCGGATATTGTGGATTGGAGGTATATAACCATAATACCACGGTCGGTATTTGCCAGGAGAGCCAAGGATGTAATTAATGTAATGCTGCTGTGCATTTTATTGTGCCTTGTTGGCGGAGTTATAGCAGCTTTGGTGTTTGCCAGAAGGAACTACAATCCTGTTGACAACATTATACAGATGTTTTCGAAATTTGGAAAGCTTAAGATGGATGGTAAATTTAATGAGTTTAAAATGATCGAAAACTCCATGCTGAATATTATAGATGAAAATAAAAGTATAACGCTGACACTGGGCCAGCAAAAATCAGTTTTGAAAAGGGATTTCCTGAACAGGCTGGTTAAGGGTAATCTGAAGGAAGGCATATCTCTGGATGATATATGCAATACCTATGATATAGAATTCAAAGGTGAATATTTTGTACTGGTAATGTTTAATTTGGAGGAATTGGGAAAAATATATTCTCCTGATACCAACGAAAATGAGGAAAATGCTATTGAACTTGCGCATTTTATTATTGGTAATGTGATGGAAGAATTGATAAGGAAGGAACATGATTGTCTGTTTTTTGAGGTGGACCAGGCTGTTATGTGTTTGGTAAATCCGCTTAAACTGCCCGATGAACCAAAGGAAATTCAGGATAGTATTAAGAATATTATAATCAATGGCAAAAAATTTATAATGGACGAATTCAGCATACTTTTTACAGCGTCTGTCAGCGGCATCCATCCCACGCTGAAGGGTATACCGGACGCATACAGAGAATGCCTTGAAGCGGCGGAGTACAAGCTGGTCATAGGAAACAATAATATAATCCTCTATAGCGATATTCATGTTTTTGAAAACAAAAGCTTTTCAAATGAATATTCTATTGAGGTCCAGCAGCAGTTTATCAATTGTATACGGACAGGTGACTTTGTCCGGGCCAAAGAGGTTATGGGCCATATTTTTGAAAAGAACTTTGTCAATTCCAGTATTTCACTGGATATGGCCAGATGCCTTATGTTTGCAATTATCAACACCTTGATTAATACCGTCAATGATATATATACAATGGTGGACAATAAGTTCCTTGAAAATCTGAATCCTGTGCAGAAGCTGATTCAATGCAAAACAGTGTATGAAATGAAGGAGCAAATGGAAGATATCCTCGGGAAAATAGAGGACTATAATGATACCAAGAAAAAGGGGAACAACTCAAATAAAATTAAGGATATCATAACATATATCGAGCGCCATTACAGTGATCATAACTTAAGTGTTTCATCCGTAGCTTCGGAGTTTACTTTAAATCCTGTTTATCTTTCCAGATTTTTTAAGGAACAGACAGGAGAAGGGCTGCTCAACACCATTAATAAAATAAGAATGGAGAAAGCCAAAGCATTTCTGCATGATATTAATTATACTATAAAAGACATATCGGAGATGGTAGGCTTTTTAAACAGCACGATATTTATACGTACTTTCAAGAAATATGAAGGTATAACTCCGGGCAAATACAGGGAGTTATGCAATATACAGAGCAATAGTTGATTTTCGTTGATCATGCTAAAAAGTGATGATTGACTATTTCTTAAAACCCGGCTTCTATAACCTGTAAAGCTTTAGAAATGCTTTAAAAGGTATATGTAATAGGAGCCGGGTTTATTTTTGATGATTCTCTAATTAAGTGATGATTTACAAACAGTGTACTTTATATTTACACTGTTCTTGGGTACCCGAAATCAGCAATAAGAATACCAATATTTTATGGAGGTAGTAAAATGAAAAGTAATTGGTCTAAAATTTGTTCTGTAATTATTTTAGTAACAATGATTATTTCTCTTGCTGCTTGTGGAAGTAACAATGGCCAAAACGCTGCTGATACAACAGGTACAAACAGTGCTGATGGCAGTTCGGCAAGTGTGGATGCATCATGGGAGAAATATAAAGGAACTACGCTTACTTATTGGCATCCATTTACTTCAACTTATATAAAATCAATAGACGAAAACAGAGTAATGCAGGAAATGGAGAAGATAACGGGTATAAAAATAGAATTCACAACACCGCCGGCAGGTCAGGAGGATGAGGCTTTTAACTTAATGATTGCTTCCGGAGAATATCCCGATTTAATCGGTAACAGAAACTACAGAGGCGGAGGACTTCAGGCGGTTAAAGACGGTGTGTACGTGAAATTAAACGATTACATGGAAAAGTATGCTCCAAACTACATGTCAGTTTTAAACTTAAAGCCTGATATTGCCAGACAGGCAAAGGAGGATGACGGCACTATCTGGAGTTTTAAAATATTCCAGATAGATGATGAGCCTTCATGGGCCGGTCCGGTTATCAGACAGGATTATCTTGACCAACTGGGTCTTCAGATGCCCGAGACAATTGATGAATGGCACAATGTTCTTACGGCTTTTAAAGGAAGCGATAAAGTAGAGATACCCATGTTGCTTCCAATAAATAAATTTTCTTCATCTGAGGTTTTTGCCGGAACATACGGGGCTTCCACCACACAATTCCTCAACAAAGACGGTACCGTTGTTTATGGTCCGATTCAACCCGGCTATAAAGATTTTCTTACCTTGATGAATCAGTGGTATAAGGAAGGCCTTATTGACAAGGATTTTGCAACACGTGACGATAAAAGCCTGGATGCCCAGATTACTTCCGGCAAAGCAGGGGCTTCAGCTATCACTTTCTACGGAAGTTTCGGCCCTTATTCAAATGCGGCAAAGGCTACGGATCCAAACTATAAACTGGCGGCTGCCCCGTATCCGGTAATCAATAAGGGTGACGATGTATCAAAGGCACTGCATGTAGCAAATAAGAACTGGAACTCAAAGGATAATGACCTTGCTGTCAGCACTTCCTGCAAAAATATTGAAGCGGCGGTAAAATGGATAGATTACAGGTATTCTGATGAAGGATTTATGCTGTTTAACTACGGAATCGAAGGAGAGGGATACAATTGGGCTGACGGAGCTCTAGACAAAAAGTATGGGCCTACCTTCTTCCCAACCGGATTACAGGAAAAGATTAAGACGCAGCATCCGGAATTTGCGGATTTACTGACGAAAAATCCTGATGGGGTTGATTTTGATACTGCTAAAGATAAATATAAAGGCTATTATGTTGCTCAGCTGAGAAATCCGTTGGCAATTATAATATCCGATGATGTAGCCAGTGCAATGGATGTATGGAGCAAACCGGGCAAGGATTATATAATGCCTCCCCTCTCACAGACAGAAGCAGAGTCACAGACTGATGCGGAAATTTCCAACCAGGTAAACAGCTACAGAGATGAAATGACCTTAAAGTTTATTATGGGTGTGGAGCCAATCAGCAATTTTGATAAGTATGTCGAACAAATTAAGTCCTTAGGCATAGATAAACTCATAAAGGTTAAACAGGATCAGCTGGACAGGTATTTGAAGAGATAGTGCTTCGGAAGAATTGCGGCATATACCGGGAGCATACAGGAGGATATCTTTCGGGGTATCCTTTCTGTATAGCATATTCATTGGGAGAGGATGGTTTCTTTTGAAGGAAATAACGCAGAACTCAAAAAGAGGTATTATCAGGTCTGACATAAAAAGAAACAAATATATATATTTAATGGTTTTGGCGGTTGTTGTATGGTACGGAATATTTTGCTATGCGCCTATGTATGGGGCGGTGATCGCTTTTAAGAACTATTCCATCGGGCGGGGCATTTGGAACAGTCCCTGGGTGGGCTTGCACAATTTCGAAGCCTTTTTTAAGGATGTTAATTTCTGGCGTGTTATTAAAAATACTTTTCTGATTAACATATATGATATCATATGGGGATTTCCTGCCCCAATAATACTGGCATTACTTCTGAATGAAGTCAGGAACAGGTATTTTAAAAAGACAGTTCAGACGCTGACATATTTGCCTTATTTTATATCGCTGGTTGTAGTATGCGGAATAGTCATTGATTTTACATCAACAAACGGTCTGATCAGTCAACTCCTTTCAAATTTTGGCATTGAAAAAACAAATCTGTTAAGCAAAAGCGGAATGTTCAGAACAATATTCATTGGCAGCGGGATATGGCAGGGCGTGGGCTGGGGAAGCATAATATACCTGGCCACGTTAACCAATATTGATCCGGGGCTTTATGAGGCGGCTGTAATTGATGGGGCGGGAAAGTGGAAACAATTGCTTCATATCACCCTGCCGGGTCTTCAATCTACAATTATAATCCTTTTGATACTCAGGATTGGTTCCATTATGAGCGTAGGCTTTGAGAAAATTATCCTGCTTTACAATCCTCTTACTTACGAGACTGCAGACGTGATATCGTCATATGTGTACCGGAGAGGACTTGTAAATGCGGACTACAGCTACAGTACGGCAATTGGCCTCCTTAACTCGGTACTGAATCTTGTTTTCTTGACGACGGCCAACTGGGTATCAAAAAAATATACGGAAAATAGTTTATGGTAGAGGAGGAGTATAATGGTTAATAAACTTTCAAACAGCGAAAAAGTATTTCATTTTTTTAATACGGTTTTTTTGTCAGTACTTACTTTAGTATGTATGTATCCTATACTATATGTCATTTTTGCTTCAATAAGTGATCCGAATCTGCTAATGCAGCATGAGGGGCCGCTGCTGTTACCTCTGGGCTTTACATTAAAGGGATACTCTCTTGTGCTGGACAATCCAAATATAGGAGTTGGATTTTACAATACTATCTTTTACGTTGTAATAGGAACTTTTATCAGCATGCTTCTGACTTGTTTCGGCGCATATGCCCTATCCAGAAAACAGGTTTATTTTGCAAAGCACATATTGATTTTAATTACAATAACAATGTTTTTCAGCGGAGGACTTATTCCATTTTACATGACAGTCAAGGGCCTGGGGATGTACAATACCCGTTGGGCCGTTATTATCCCCAGCGCCGTAAGCACCTGGAACCTGATAGTAATGAGGACATCATTTATGGATATCCCCGCCAGCTTTGAAGAGTCTGCGAGAATAGACGGGGCAAATGATTTCACCATTCTTTTCAGGGTCATACTCCCTGTGTCCAAAGCAATAATGGCGGTTATGGTATTATTTTATGCCGTGGGGATGTGGAATTCCTGGTTCAATGCGGCCATATTCCTTAATGACAGGAAGTATTATCCCATCCAGCTGATCCTCAGAGAAATACTGATCCAGGGTGACAAGGGGAATATGCTTCAGGTGGCAAACGGAATCAGCGCCCAGTCCCAGAATATGTACCGGCAGCTTATACAATATACGACTATTGTTATAGCCACAGTACCGATTCTGTTTGTATACCCGTTTTTACAAAAATATTTTGTTAAGGGTGTAATGGTGGGTTCATTAAAAGGCTAATGGCAAAAGGGGGCAATCGGAATTATGGAAACAATTGTTGATAAGAAAGTTCAGCAGAATGGAATGGCCCTGGGCGGAATTGGAACAGGAACGGTAGAAATTAATCAAAACGGGACATTGACGGATTGGAATATATTCAACCTGGGAAAATGGGCCAGTCAGGATAAAAAGAAACAGCTTGAAGATCTATACGATTACGGTAGGAATGTGCTGCCATTTTATATAAGAACCAGACAGGGAGAGGATCTGCCCAAGATAAGAAAATTATCCCACGATACGGACATGGGAGAATTCCGCTCCATAATGTATTCGTGGCATAAAGAGGTAAGGGAAATACACTATAATGCATCCTTTCCTGGTTGTGAACTAAGTTACATTGATGACAGCCTTCCTGTTAAAATCCGCTCTGAATTTTGTTCGCCTTTCGTTCCTTTGGAATCAAGGCTGAGCGGAACACCGGGCTTCTTTGCAACTTTTTTTATAGAAAATACCACCGGGCAGGATGTTGAGGTTTCATTGCTGGGAAAACTAAAAAATCCTGTTAACAGAGGGCTGAAAAATAGACAGTTGAGAAATATGATTCAAGAAAGTGAAGGACATATCAGATTACTGATGAAAAGTGATAAAACTGATTCAAACCGGCAGAACGGCAGTATGAGTTTTTCTGTCAGCGGCGGAGAAACAAGTTTTATTCGGAGTGATTTCTCACAATACTTTGCAAATTATGTGCTAAACAGTGATTTTGGGGTCACTGAAGAATCGTATCTGTTTGACTTCAGGGACAGCGGCAGGCTGCCAAACCTGGGAAATGAGACATTGCCGGAATATATTCTTAACCTTGGAGATGAGCAGCTGGAGCTTTTTAATGATGTGCAGGCGGATGACCTCATGGGACAACTGCTCAATATGGCCAGCGTAAATCATTCCTACCGGCGTATACTTGATGTCAGTCAGGATATACTTTCAGACCGGAAAGAAAAAATTAAATTCATACGTTCGATTATAAAGCAAATGAACAGCATGTTAACCGATGATGAAGGACAGGAGGCATGGGGAGATGCCGCATTGTGTTCAAAATTCACATTAAGTCCGGGCGAAAAAAAGAAAGTTCAATTTATTGTGTCCTGGCACTTCCCGAACCATTACAGTGACCTGGACCGTTTTGTGGGGCATATGTATTCCAACTTGTTCAACCATGCCGGAGAAGTTAATGATTTTATGCATGAACATTCCGACGATATTTTAAATAAAGTTAAGAGATTCTCCAAGGAGTTGAGGTACACGGATACAAGCCTCTCTTTTGCAGATAACTGGACCAACCAGCTAAATACGCTGCTAAAGTGCTCCTGGTGGTCTGAAGAAGGGGACTTTGCCCTTTGGGAGGGCTATGGCAGCTGCGGTTTTCATACAACCGATATTACCTATCAAGGTTCATTTAATATTCTGGCGCTTTTTCCGGAGCTGCAGCTCAGGCAGATGGAGATGGGGGCAAGGTTCCAAAGAAAAGACGGAAGAGTTCACCATTTTTTTACTCCTGACTTTTACTCCGTGGATGATGGCTTTGACCGGGTGGACATGAATCCTCAGTTTGTTCTCCTGGTTTGCCGTGATTATCTCTGGACAGGCGACGCCGGATATTTAAAAAGATTATGGCCTCATGTGGTAAAGGCCATGGACAACATAGAAAAACTGGATGGCAATGGGGACTGTCTGCCTGACAGTGAGACAAAAAGAAATACCTATGACGCATGGCATTTTAAAGGGACCCCGTCATATATAGCAAGCTTGTGGCTGGCGGCGGTACTTGCGGCCTCGCGAATGGCGGATGATTTGGGCGAGCATGGACTTAAATTAAAATGGCAGGCCATATTTGAAAAAGGCAAAGAAAGCTTTATAAACAAGCAGTGGAATAAAGAGTATTTCAGCCTGTGGGTGGACGGTGAAACAAGAGATGAGTGCTGCATGGCAGACCAGATCGACGGACAATGGTATGCACAGCTTTTAGGATTGGGGAATTTCATTCCTGAGGAACATATAAAGGGTGCTTTAAAATCCATATTTAAATACAATTACCATCCGGAGACCGGACTGATTAATGCCGTCTACCCCAAAGATACCAAACCGACTATTTACACCTATCAGAATGTTCAGGCCCTGGCCAACTGGTCGGGTATAGAGTTTGCCTTTGCCTCATCACTGCTGGAAAACGGGATGGTCGAAGAGGCAATGGAGCTATCCGGGAATATTGACCAAAGGCATTTCCTGGCGGGAAGAATTTTTAATCACGAAGAGTGCGGAGAGCATTATTACAGGGCAATGTCAAGCTGGTCGCTTTTGCTGTCGGCGTCAGGCTTTAAGCTGGATGTTCCCAGGGG
>JAEWSZ010000229.1 GCA_023397905.1 Bacillota bacterium
ACGGGAGGTATGGCCTACGAAGCGCTGAATGATGCAGGCAGGTCAACCAGCAATTTCATTGTCATTCTCAATGACAATGAAATGTCCATAGCACAGAACGTGGGCGGGATGTCAAAATATCTGAGGAATTTGCGGATTGATCCCTTTTACACAAAAACAAAAGAGGACATAGACAATTTCCTCAACAGGATGCCGAATTTCAGCAAAAAGGCCAGAAGGGCCATTACAAAGCTGAAGGATACCATCAAATATCTGGTTACGCCGGGCGTATTTTTTGAACAGCTGGGATATAAGTATTACGGGCCTGTGGACGGGCACAACCTGGAGGAGCTCAGCAAAGCGCTGGTTGCCGCCAAAAAAATCAAGGGCCCCGTCCTGATACATGTAAACACCCAGAAGGGGAAAGGGTATTCTTTTGCCGAAGAACGCCCGGACAGATTTCACGGCATAGCCCCTTTTGAAATAGAAACAGGAGAGACCTTCGGCTCCAACGAGCCTGATTATTCGGCCGTGTTCGGAGAGGCCCTGGTGGCACAGGCGGCCGAAAACGACAGGATCGTGGCTATTTCCGCCGCTATGACAAAGGGGACGGGGCTGTATAAATTCAGCCAGGAGTTTCCCCAGAGATTCTTTGACGTGGGAATAGCCGAGCAGCACGCGGTTACATCGGCCGCAGGCATGGCAATAAACGGGATGATACCCGTCGTTGCAGTATATTCTTCATTTCTGCAAAGGGCATACGACCAGATTATTCACGATGTGGCCACTCAAAAGCTCCATGTCATATTTGCCGTTGACAGGGCGGGAATCGTAGGAGAAGACGGCGAAACCCACCAGGGCGCTTTTGATATGTCATTTCTCAACCATATACCGCATTTGACAGTAATGGCTCCGGCGGATTATTACGATTTGCGCCAGATGCTGGACCATGCCATCAATGGCCAGGACGGGCCGGTGGCCATAAGGTATCCCAGAGGAAGGGGGAAAGACCGCATTGCGGGGAAAAATCCGCTTCAGCACGGAAAGGGCGTTGTAGTAAAAAAAGGTAAAAAAATATGCATACTGGCCGTGGGATGTATGGTGGAGACGGCTCTTGCGGCGGCTGAAAAGCTGGAGCTTTCAGGCATTAGCGTGGAAGTGGTCAATGCCAGGTTCGTAAGGCCGGCAGATGAAGAACTGATTATAGGCTGCGCCAATAAATTTGAACATATAATAACCCTGGAGGACAACTGCAGGACCGGCGGCTTCGGAAGCAGAGTCCTTGAAGTACTTAACAAATATGGTATGAAGACAAATTTAAATATACTCGGACTGCCCGATGAATTTATCCCCCAGGGCTCCAGAAGCGAGCTTTTAAAGAAACTGGGTCTGGATGCCGATTCTGTGGCGGACTATATATTGAAAATCACCACCGCCTCGGAACAAATCGGAGGATAAAAACTCATAACAAGGTCATGGAGGTTAATTTGGAGAAAGAGAGACTTGATATACTGCTGGTGAACAAGGGTTTGTTTGAAAACCCGGAAAAGTGCAAAAGCGCCATTATGGCAGGGGTTGTCTGGATAAACGGATTGCGGGAGGACAAGCCGGGAACCAGGGTACCTGCGGACTGTGAGATAGAAATCAGGGAAAATCCCAAGCCTTTTGTGAGCAGAGGCGGTCTGAAGCTTGCAAAGGCTATAGGAGAGTTTAACATAGAGCTGGAAAATAAAATCTGTATGGATATAGGCGCTTCCACCGGAGGCTTTACGGACTGCATGCTTAAAAACGGGGCGGCCAGGGTGGTTGCCATTGACGTAGGCTACGGACAGCTGGCCTGGGAGCTCAGAAATGATTCCAGGGTCGTCTGTATGGAAAGAACCAATGTGAGATATGTGAAACCCGAGGATGTGGGATTTTTGTCGGATTTCGCATCTATCGACGTATCTTTTATCTCTCTGACAAAGGTCATTCCCGCCGTTCTGAAGCTTCTGAAAGAGGAGTCGGAGCTGGTCTGCCTTATAAAGCCACAGTTTGAAGCAGGGAGAGAAAAGGTTGAAAAGCATGGCGTAGTCAGGGACAGCGAAGTACATAAAGAAGTTATTATGAAGATTGTAAATTTTGTATTTGCAGCAAACCTTCACATAATAAACTTGTCCTTTTCTCCCATCAAGGGTCCTGAAGGCAATATAGAATACCTGATTTACCTGCGGCAAGGGTCTCCGGAAGCGGCGGAAAATATGGAGGCGCTGGTTGAAAATGTAGTGGCTGAAGCACACGGAGCATTAAAAAGTCAATAATTGTACCAAAATATATTTGCAAAAAGGTAACCATTTGCTAAACTGTAAGGGTAGTTGATTATTTTTTCATATGTGGCCATTAATTGGAATAGCTTCTGGAGGTTGGCATGAAGAATATCGGGATAATAACGAACAGGGAAAAGGACATAAATTTTATTTATACGAACCGTCTTATTGAAAGTATAAATAAATATGGGGGACATGCAGTGGTACCGGCCATTTCACCGGAAAAGGGAATGGACGGCCTGGATAAAGAGGTTGAGGAAATATGCGGCAAGTGTGATCTGATAATCTGTCTGGGAGGGGACGGCACTTTTTTGAGAACCGCCAGAACAGCTTATTTGTATGATCTGCCTATTTTGGGAATTAATCTTGGATCATTGGGATTTTTGACGGATATTGAAAAAGGAGAAATAGATAAAGCTGTAGAAAGTATATTTGATAATAATTTTTATATTGAAGAGAGGATGATGCTTTCTTCGAAAATATATAAAAGCGGAAAATTATATGCGGAGGACGTTGCCATGAACGACGTCGTCATATCCCGGGCAGGTATACCGAGAATACTGCATTTGAGCACGTATATTGACGACAATTTCTTTGATATGTTTCCCGGGGACGGAATCGTGATTTCAACGCCCACCGGTTCCACGGCGTATTCACTGTCTGCCGGAGGGCCTATTGCGGAGCCCACCTCCAAGCTTATAATCGTAACGCCTATTTGTCCGCATATTTTATATTCCAGATCCTTTGTGGCTTCTGAAGAGCGCAGGGTAAAGGTTTGCGTGTCCGAGGGCTTTGAACACACGGCGCTTGTGACCGTGGACGGGCAGAAAAACTATGAAATTACCGGCGGCGACTATATTGAAATCGAAAAAACAAAATGCAAGGTCAAAGTGTTGAAGATCCATTCAAAAAATTTCTTTACAGTGCTTAGAAACAAAATTTACGACAGAAAAGAGGAATAAGCATATGAAGTATAACAGGCATGCCAAAATTTTAGAAATAATTGAAAGCAATGTTATTGAAACTCAGGAGGAACTTGCGGACAAGCTCAAGGAGCAGGGGATGGATGTAACTCAGGCTACGGTTTCGAGAGATATTAAGGATCTGCGTCTCATAAAAGTCATGTCTGCTGACGGGAAATACAAATATGCCACTTTTTCCCAGACCGAGAGTCAGGTATCCAACAGACTGATAACTATTCTCACCGAGGCATATGTTTCAAGTGATTACGCCAATAACATAGTAGTGGTCAAGACACTTTCCGGAATGGCACAGGCTGCGGCTTCGGCCATTGACTCCCTGAAATGGCAGGAAATTTTAGGCACCATAGCGGGAGACGATACCTTGATAATGGTTTGCAGGGCGGAAAAAATTGCGGAAGAGATAGTCAACAAGTTTTGTAAAATGATAGGAAAAACATAAAAGCGGTCGGAAGTACAGGAATGGAGGTATTATTATATATGCTTACACAGCTTGATATTCAGAATATAGCGCTTATAGACAAGCTGAGCCTTGAGATTGCCCCAGGATTAAATGTCCTCACCGGTGAGACCGGGGCAGGTAAATCAATACTGATAGACTCCATAAATGCGGTGCTTGGTGAAAGAGTATCCAGGGATTTAATAAGAAACGGCAGGGAAAAGGCGTTTATAGAAGCCGCCTTTGAATATGAAGACGCTCAGATAGACAGTATACTTGAACAGACCGGAATCGAAGCAGAGGATGGCAATATCATTATTTCCAGAGAAATAAGCCTCTCAGGCAAAAATACCTGCCGGATAAACGGAAGGCTGGTAAATGTATCGGTTCTCAAACAGGTGGGAGAATTGCTGCTGGATATTCATGGGCAGCACGACAACCAGTCGCTGCTGAAGACCGAGACGCATATAGAGCTGCTGGATGCTTTCGGAGGGCCGGAAATCGGAGCCATTAGACAGCAGTACCTGGAATTTTTCACACGGTATAAAAGCATTAAATCAAGACTCCAGGAACTGGCGGGAGACAAGGGCGAAATGGCCCGGCGGCTGGATATGCTGAATTTCCAGATAGAAGAGATCGAAAGTGCCCGGATTAAAAAGGGAGAAGATGAAAACCTTAACAGCCAGAGACAGATTCTGGCCAATTCTGAGAAGATCGCAAGCTCCATTTCAATGGCTTATGAATTGCTCAATGAAGGAAATGCAGATGAAAAATCGGCGTTATACAATTCCAACAAGGCGCTTCAGGAGCTGTCAAACATATTGAAATATGACAGGGAACTGGTTCCCATATCAGAAAAGCTGGAATCAGTTATATACCAGCTGGAGGACATATGCCAGGACCTGCGGTCAAAAAGCGAGGAAGCCGAATTTGATCCGGAAGCCCTGTCGCACATAGATGAAAGGCTTGACATATTAGCAAGGCTTAAAAGAAAATACGGAGGTACCCTGGAGGAGGTCTTGGATTTTCTTGAGAAATCAAAAAATGAATACGCGGAACTCCAACAGAGTGAAAGCCGTATTAAAGAGCTGAACGGCGAATTGTCCTCTGTGGCGGAAAAGTTAAATGAGAGTGCGAAAAAATTGCATGCCGGGAGAGAAAAAGCGGCGCGTATACTTGAAAAAAATATTACGGCGGAGCTTGAAAATCTGGAGATGAAAAACGCCAGGCAGAGCTTATATATAATGAAGAAGAACAGCATTTTACCAGAAACGGTCTGGATTCTGTGGAGTTTCTCATATCCAGCAATGCGGGTGAACCCTTGAAGCCGCTCAGCAAAATAGCTTCAGGCGGAGAAATGTCCAGGATAATGCTGGCCATTAAAACAATACTGGCAAATGTGGATGCCATCCCCACCCTGATATTTGATGAAATTGACGCCGGTATCAGCGGAAAGGCCGCTCAGAGGGTTGGAGAAAAGCTCTCGTACATATCGAAAAATCATCAGGTGCTGTGTGTGACACATCTGTCCCAATTGGCCTGTATGGCCGACAGCCATCTTCTTATCGAAAAAAATTCAGACGGTGAAAATACCTTTACCACAGTCAGATACCTTGATAAAAAGGGAAGGATCCAAGAGATCGCCAGGATCATAGGCGGCTCTGATATAACGGATCTGGCCCTGAAGCATGCCGAGGAGCTTATTAATGCCGCGGATGATTTTAAACACCGCATTTAAGAAAAATTTTCACACATTTTTCAAAATTTCTTTAAAAAACTCCGTTTTAGTCTATTTTGAGTTTTCTTTACCTGCCATGTTTTATTTTGCTTGAATAATTAAAATCTATAAAGGTTAACTTATGATTATGATTTCACAGTCACGCTTTTAATACTTTCGGCGTGACTTTGTTATCATAAAGTCAATTACGGTTGAAACCTTCAAGCGACATTAATTGACTGCTACAAACCGGAAATATAGAGCAAGCAGCCAGAAAAATGGTATTTTATCAAAACAAATTTTTACCATAAAGTCAACTCATGGTTGATTTGCGCATATGGGGCAGGAGGGTAAAATGCACTATTTGAAATCCAATAAAAAAAAGCTGTTTGTATTATTATTTGTATGTTTTTGTGTAGTTACTCTCAGCTATTTGCAGACATTTTCCGTAATACCGGAGAAATTAACGCTTTTGGAGGGGGAAAAATATGTTTACAATTTTAAAAGCCTGTATTTTGTAAATATTAAAGCTGACAATAATAATGTGTTGCAACTTAATAATAATGATATAAAAATGGACGGAAATTATTTGGAATTAATATCGCCCCTTGAGTTTAAAACGCAGAGGAAAGGCAGAGTAAATCTTGATTTTAGAGCTTTTGGCCTGATTCCTATTAAAACCATGCAGGTGGATATCATACCAAGTAAAAAGTTGGCCGCCTGCGGCAATACGGTGGGTGTGAAAATAAAAATGGACGGGATACTGGTAATAGGCGTAAGTGAGGTTGATACAGCAAACGGTTTGAGGCTGGCTCCCGCCAAGGATGGCGGAATAAAAACGGGAGATATTTTATATGAAGTAAACAGTAAAAAGCTTACCGACATACGCGATCTTATCAGGCAGATCGATAACAGCAACGGGAATAAGCTGGATATAAAATACAAACGCGAAAACGCCGTTTACACTACCACAGTATATCCAATTGAGGGCGTAAATGATAAAAAGTATCATATCGGCCTGTGGGTAAGGGACAGTACGGCGGGAATAGGGACTTTGACGTTTTATGATCCAGAGACCCACAATTTCGGAGCATTGGGCCATGGGATCACCGATATAGACACCGGCTTGCTGATGCCGGTCAACAGCGGAGAGGTCCTGGAGTCCAATATCATTGCGGTAAAAAAAGGCGAGCAGGGAACGCCCGGGGAATTGAGGGGCATATTTATGGAAAATAAGCCTCCTATGGGAAACATATATAAAAATGATGAATGCGGTATTTACGGGAAAGTATACGACGGATACAGGACGTTGAAGGAAAGATTGTATCCCATTGGAATAAGAGGTCAGGTAAAAGTGGGGCCGGCAACGATTTTATCAAATATTGAGGGCAGCAATATCGAGGAGTTCTCAATCAATATTGAAAAGGTTGCCAGGCAGTCCTTCAGCGGGCCAAAGGGCATGGTTATAAAGGTCACCGACAAGAGACTGTTGAATTCTACAGGCGGGATTGTTCAGGGGATGTCGGGGAGTCCGATTATACAGAACGGTAAATTAATAGGAGCGGTCACACATGTTCTTGTTAATGATCCGACCAGAGGATACGGAATATTTATTGAATGGATGCTGAAAAATATCGACAGCAGCCCCTCAAGTCATATGCGTGAGCTGAAGGCGGGATAGCCGGAAACAGGGGATATTTCTCTTACAAAAGAGGCTTTCTTGTAAGAGAAATATTCTTTTTATAATTCAATAATTTTATTTTTATAGGAAGTACTTTCATATATCTGGGCAATATGTACTAAATATGTACTATTTTTTATAGGGCAAAAAAATATTTATAATTGCGAGAAATATGGTAGTATTAAGGCGCAGAAAGTGAAATTTGTTTTAGCAATTTTTATTTTCTTTCGGCAATTCTAGTAAAAAACTTGAAATTATGTCGAGTTCAAAATATAATAGATACATGACATATTTTGGTAAAATAAAAATCTGGGGGGTAATGGCTTTGAGTGGTAAAAAAATTGAAGTACTTATTGCGGACGACAACAGGGAGTTCGGTGACATCTTATGTGAATATCTGTCAAATCAGAATGACATCGCAGTTGTCGGGCTTGCAAGAGACGGTTTTGAAGCGGTTGATTTAATACTTCAAAATACTCCGGACATTGCGATACTTGACATTATCATGCCGCATCTGGATGGCCTGGGAGTATTGGAAAAGATAGCAGCAGCCAACATGGAAAAGAAACCTTTGTTCATTGTTTTATCAGCAGTCGGGCAGGACAAGATTACACAGCGTGCACTGGCACTTGGCGCTGAGTATTACATAGTCAAGCCTTTTGACATGGATGTGCTTGTCAGCAGAATAAGACAATTGAAAGACAGCAGTTATGTGCCGTCTGTATCAACTTCATTATCTTCATCAATTTCGTCGCACAAAAGTGAAGTTTTTAATACGGAAAAGAAGCCGGTTCATATCTCCAACACATCAAGAAGCCTTGAGGTAGAGGTTACAAACATAATGCATGAGATCGGAGTTCCCGCGCACATTAAGGGATACCAGTATTTGAGAGACGCCATAATGATGGTGGTAAAGGACCTGGATGTTATAAACTCCATAACGAAACTTTTGTATCCCAGTATTGCAAAAGAGTATAACACCACGCCCAGCAGAGTTGAGAGAGCAATACGCCATGCCATAGAGGTAGCCTGGAGCAGAGGTCAGGTTGAAGCTATTGACGCTTTGTTCGGCTACACCGTTAACATCGGCAAGGGCAAGCCCACAAATTCCGAATTTATTGCTATGATAGCAGATAAATTAAGGCTGGAATTAAAAGTCGGCTAGAGAAGACGGAAGGCGACAGGCAGATCCGTCATAAGAGAGTTTAAAGGCAGGAAATGACAATTTTTAATTCAAACAACTCTTCCGCTTTATTGGATGGGCAGAAATGTTTATCGGGAATGGAGCGGAGGAGTTTTTTTATTTAAAATTTTTGCCTGACAATAAATTATTAATTTTTTAAGAATAATTATGATTTTATATTTCTTTTCAAAATAGTATTGATATAATGAAATTAATTACTTTTATGAAAGCATAAAAAAATAAGGAGCACTTATGAATAACAAAAGTAAAGTTTTAATAGTGGATGACGACAAAAATATTTGCGAATTGATAGGTCTGTATCTGCAAAAAGAAGGGTTTGAGGTTTTATATGCCTATAACGGCCTGAGCGCGGTGGACATTTTTAAAATGGATACCCCGAGTCTCGTTGTTCTGGATATAATGCTGCCCGGCATTGACGGCTGGCAGGTCTGCAGAGAAATCCGCAAGGTCAGCTCCATTCCTATTATAATGCTTACGGCAAAGGGAGAAACCTTTGACAAGGTGCTTGGACTGGAATTGGGCGCCGACGACTATATGGTCAAGCCTTTTGAACCAAAGGAGCTTGTGGCCAGGGTCAAGGCGGTTCTGCGCAGGTATGAGCACAAGGAAGTGGATACGCAGGAGGTTGTATTTCCAAATCTGGTAATAAACAAAAGCAATTACACCATCAGACTTAAGGGGAATCTTATAGAACTGCCTCCGAAGGAACTGGAATTGTTGTTTTTCCTGGCCTCCAACCCCAACAAGGTATTTACCAGAGAACAGCTTTTGGAACATGTCTGGGGCTTTGATTTCTATGGGGATTCCAGAACGGTGGATGTCCATGTGAAGAGAGTCCGGGAAAAAATAGACCTGGAGGGACAGCCATGGCAGCTAAAAACCGTTTGGGGCGTGGGTTACAAGTTTGAGGTGAAATAATTAATGATAAAATTTAAAAAGACCATTTTCTCAAAGCTTGTATTCATATTCATAGGTCTTCTTGTGCTTAGCTATGTGGTTACAGGAGGATTTTTATATGTTTTTTTAAATCATTATGCCGCCCGCGAAAAAGAAGATACACTTAAGGAAATCGGATATTATGTTAAAGACCTGTTTTTATCCTATTATAAAAATAGAAATGTAATAGGCAGCGAGGAACTTTTCAATATGTATCTTCAGCAGGCCAGTTCTTCAAGCAACTCTATCATATGGATAGTGGACAGTACGGGGCGTGTGGTTTTCAGTCAGCCTGAACAATGCCTGGATGTATTGCGGAAATACGATGACAACCAATACCCCAAGCTCCCGGATCCCAGGCAGTACAAAGCCGTAATGGAAAGCGGCAGCGGAGAGCCCGGACGTATGATCGGAGATTTTTTCGGATTTTTCAAGGATGCCGCATTCAATAAAACCGGAGATTCCTGGCTGACGGTTGAGGTACCTTTCAAGGTCATATCAAGCGACGGAAAACAGCAGACTGTTGCTGCGGTGTACCTCCATACGCCGGTCCCGCAGATACAAAAACTCCGCGGCTCGGTGTTTCAACTGTTTGTGTGGTCGGGGGCGGTTGCGATTTTCCTGGCAATCGTGCTGGTATATGTTTTTTCTCTGAGGTTCACACGTCCTCTGAAGCAGATAAACAATGCCGCCAAGATAATTGCCGCAGGGGAATTCCGTAACAGGCTGAATGTGGAAAGCGAGGATGAAATAGGACAGCTGGCAAAAAGCTTCAATCAGATGGTGGAGGACCTTCAGAAGCTTGAGGAAATGCGGCGGGGTTTTATTGCAAACGTATCCCATGAGCTGAGGACCCCCATGACTTCCATCCGCGGATTCATAGAGGGCATACTGGATGAAACCATTCCGCCTGAAAGGCAGAAGGACTATTTAATGATTGTGAGAGATGAAACCATCAGGCTTAACAGGCTGGTCAACGATCTGCTGGATCTGGCCAAAATGGAAGGCGGTGAAATAGCTCTCAATATTAAGCCATTTGACATAAATGAGTTGATCCGCTTATGCGTAATTAAAAATGAAACTCAGATAACGTCAAAAAATCTTGAAATAGAAGCTAATTTTGACACTGAGAACATCTTTGTCATAGGGGACAAGGATTCCATAGAACGCGTAATAATTAATCTCCTCCATAATGCGGTAAAATTTTCCAATGAAAATGGGAGAATTATTCTGGAAACTGTAAAGAATAAGGATAAAGTTTTAATTTCCGTTGAGGACAACGGGATAGGAATAGAAGAAAGTGAACAGAAGAGAATATGGGACAGATTTTTCAAATCGGACAAATCCCGTGGGAAGGACATTACCGGAACGGGTCTTGGGCTTGCAATCGTTAAAAACATAATTAATGAACATAAACAGGACATCTGGGTTGAAAGTAAAATCGGACAGGGTACAAAGTTTACTTTTACCATGGACTACTATAAGAACAGCAGTGAAGATTAACATTTTGTTCACAGTTTTTTAAAATTACGTTATTACAATATTAAATATAAGAATGAGAAAGGGGACTTCGTAATGAACGATGACAGATTTGACAAAATAAACGAAGATGAAAATTTAAGTAATGAACAGCATTATAATAATATAGAAGAAAATATTCAGGAAAGTACTCAGGAAAGTACTCAGGCTGAAAATACTTCCGATCATGCGGTCAAAGAGGAAGGCAACGGGCAGGGAGATAATTTGTCTGAAAATACTGTTGAGCAATCTGAAAATGTATATACGTCAGACGACGAAAATTCAACTGTGGAAGAGCCCGTGGAAATTGCGGAGAAAGAGTCGGCAAATGTAAACTTTACGGTGCCTCCGGCAGGACCTCCACCGGCAAATAACACCAACCCCGTCAATGGCAATGAGCCGCAGAGAATATGGCAAATGCAGAATTTCCAGACCGGCGGGACAAATCCCGGCGCTCCGGGCACCGCTTTTAACAACTATTACAGGGAAAGCTACAAAAAGACCGGTAAAAAGTCTGATGCCTGGAAATACGTACTGGTGTCAATTGCCAGTTCCGTACTGGGCGGAGCCATATTGACGGTTATGCTGCTTGTAGTTGCTCCGGCCATACAGCCTGAATTGAAAAGCTTTATAGGAGATATTTTTCCAAATGCCAATATAGACAGCGCCCAGCCTACGGTAGGAGAGCTCAAAAGAGTGGAAATTGTCCAGAACAGTGAATCTGCGGTCACCAGTGTGGCAGAAAAAGTCGGACCTTCCGTTGTGGGCATAAGGACCACATACAGGAATACAAATGATTTGTTCGGCTCTCAATCCGAGGGCGGCGAAGGTTCCGGAATAATAATCAGCAGCGACGGATATATACTTACCAATCATCACGTTATAGAAAATGCTGTGAACGACAAGACCAGAAGTGTCCAGAGCGGCGCGAAAATAGAGGTTTTCCTGCCGAACAAAATAGACAAGCCATATACGGCTACTGTAAAAGGCTATGATTCAAAAACCGATCTGGCGGTTTTGAAAATAGATGAAAAGAACCTGCCCGCCATTGAATACGGAGATTCGGATTCGTTAAAAATAGGCGAACCCGCCATTGCAATAGGAAATCCCGGGGGGCTTGAGTATATGGGTTCAGTGACACAGGGCGTTGTGAGCGGATTGAACAGAACCGTGCAGCTTGACAACGGCAAGACCATAAAGCTGATTCAGACGGATGCGGCCATCAATCCGGGCAACAGCGGCGGAGCCCTGGTAAATCTCAAGGGACAGCTCATAGGCGTAAATTCCATCAAAATGGTAGCTACTGGTTTTGAAGGACTGGGTTTTGCAATTCCTGTAAATGACGCAAAGACAATAGCCGATGAGCTTATAAAGAATACCTACATTGCCAAGCCTTATCTGGGAGTTTCACTGGATCCAAGATATACAGAAGATTTTGCAAAAAGCAACAATATGCCTATGGGAGTGTACGTAGCAGACGTCGAATTGCTGGGTGCTGCAGAAAAGGCAGGTATTCAGACCGGAGACGTCATAACGAAGTTCAATGGCAAAAGCATAAAATCCTATGCGGAGCTGGAGGATGAGAAGAATAAATTCAAGCCTGGCGATACCGTGGACGTGGAGATTTTCAGGGACGGAAAGACCAAAATCATTAAGGTCAAGCTGGGTGAAACAAAATAATAAACTGAATTCAGGAATAAAGCCGGTAGAGGTTCTTTACAGAAAACCTTCACCGGCTTTTATGTTTATTACCGGAAAAAAAGGAAACCGGCCTGTCCGGAAGATTCGGGATAATTCCAAATAATTATAGAAAAAATACTAATTATATTGCCAATATTGTAAAAAAACTTTAAAATTAGAAATATGGTATTTTATACTATTTGTTCATGGAGGGATACATGAATTTTTATAAGTATTATTCTCATATTGCGAAATGTATTGTAGGAATAATAGCTATACCTCTTTTTATTTACGGTTTTGTTAATGACAGCAGAATTCCTTTATATATCAGTTTGATTTTGGGTGTAATATTTATAGTATTGGATGTTTCAGAGTTCGCGGTATTGGTTGTCAGGAGGAGTAAAAAAGCCAAAAAAATAATAAAAAAATACACCGGCCTGTACAATGTCCGCGGGCGTTTATCCTATCCCCGAAGCGAAAAGAATGCGCTCAGGACCTTCAAGCTTCTGGTGGAAAAGCAAAACGAGCTGGAGGCGCTTAAGGTGACCTCCGAAAAGTTTAATTCCACCATAAACATGGAAAATATTGTTGAATATGTATATGAAGTATTTAGAAAATTTACAAATTGCGACAGGTGCCTGATTTGTTTTAAGGATATTGATTCACAGGATATTTACTGCAGGTACGAACTCGGCGATAAAATATACGGAGAGGTCGGAAAGTATTTTGATGCAGACTCTGTGGTGACACGGTGCTTCAATATGAATACCATAGTTGTAAAAAGCGGCATACTGCTTGGCAAAAGAGGTGTTCCAGGCGATAAGCTGGCAATACCTCTGAGTATTTCAAATGAACAGCTGGGGGTTATCTTTGTTGAAACTCCTGCGGTAAAGTCCTTTAAGAAGGTAAATCTGTCGTTTTTGGAAAGCATAGCAAACTATGCGGCGGTGGCAATTGACAAATCTTTGCTTTTTAACGACGTGTATGCAAAAAAACAGGAGATAGAGGCATTATACGAGGAAACAGCCGCAGTTAACGACACTTTGAACGAAAACCTTCACAGCTTGAATACAACTAAAGAAGAGCTGAGACTGAAAAACGAAGAGCTGCAGCAATATTCCGAGAGCCTTAATACGGGATATATACAGACTGTCATGTCCCTGGTTAATGCCATTGAGGCAAAGGATTCCTATACGAGCGGGCATTGCCAGAGAGTTATGGAGATTTCCTGTGAAATAGCGGCCAATTTGAACCTGGAGGAAGATGTGATCCAGGACCTGAGATATGCCGCCATATTGCATGATATAGGCAAGATAGGGATTTCGGCTTCTATTTTAAACAAGTCGGATAAGCTCACGGAACAGGAATTTGAAGAAATAAAGAAACATCCTCAGATTTCCTATAATATTTTAAAAAATGTTGAATTTTTGGGCAGGGGACTGAGAGCTATTCTGGAGCATCATGAGAAATATAACGGCAGCGGGTATCCCAACAAGCTGAAGGGTGAAGAAATAAGCCTGCTGGGAAGGATATTGTGCATAGCCGATGCCTTTGATGCCATGACCAGCGACAGGACCTACCGCAAGGGTATGCCGATGGAGCAGGCCATAAACGAAATCGAGAGGTCTAAAGGTATACAATTTGACCCCGGAATTTCAGATGTATTCATAAAAATGATAAGAGAGTTAGTATAATGTGATAATATTATGATATACGCTATGTGATTGTGCGGTTATGTGTCTATTGAGTGATTATGCATAGCTACAGATAGCTCCTGGAGGATAATTAAGTGAGTTTACCCGAAAAACAGTTAAAAGTGCTTTTTGTGTCGGCAGAGGTTGAGCCGTTTGCAAAAACGGGAGGCCTGGCCGATGTGGCGGGCTCATTGCCTAAAGAGCTTTCATTAATGGGGCATGATGTCAGAATTGTAATGCCGCGTTATGGTTTTATAAATGCCGATGCCCGGTATGTTGCAGACTTTCCCGTTGAAATGGGCGCCAGAAGGGAAACCTGCATCATCAAGGAAGGCTGCATTTTTGACTGCGGGCATAAAAGGATTCCCGTTTATTTTATTGAAAACCATAATTATTTCAACAGACAGGGGATTTACTGCTATAACGATGATGCGGAAAGATTTATATTGTTGTGCAAGACAGCGCTTGAAATGCTTCCTCACATAGATTTCAAGCCTGATATAATACATTGCAATGACTGGCATACGGGGCCTGTTTGCCTTCTGCTGAAGGAAAAGTACTGCAGGGATGTATTTTACAGGGATACGGCTACGGTTTATACGGTGCACAACCTGGAATACCAGGGGAATTTCGGCCAGGAAGCAACGGAATATCTGAATCTGGAAAGCGGATTTTTTACTTCCGAGAAGGCCGAATTTTACGGTATGTTCAGTTTTATGAAGTGCGGGCTTATATATTCCGATATAATAAATACGGTGAGTAAACAGTACGCGGAAGAAATATTAACCACTGCCTGTGGTGAGAGGATGGAAGGGGTTTTAAACAGGAGAAAGGCCGACCTGTTTGGAATAGTAAACGGTATTTCCTATGAGGAATTCAATCCGGCAGGGGATAAATGCCTGTATAAAAATTATGACAGGGACAACCCTCAATTAAAGAAA
This sequence comes from Bacillota bacterium, assembly GCA_023397905.1. GTDB lineage: Bacteria > Bacillota > Clostridia > Acetivibrionales > DSM-1351 > Ruminiclostridium. The sequence goes on from JAEWSZ010000229.1 coordinate 15,076, forward strand.
GACAATAAAGCCGCTCTTCAGGAAGAACTGAAGCTTGAAAAAAGCGAAGCTCCCCTGCTGGGAATGGTGACGAGACTGACGGGGCAAAAGGGCATAGAGCTGTTGCTGGGCTGCATTGAAAATATTATAGAGAAAGAAAATGTACAGCTTGCGGTGCTCGGTCTGGGAGATGAGTATTACCACAAGGCCTTTTCCAGGTTGAGCAAAAAATATCCGGGCAATGTTGCCGCTGTTTTTGAATTTAATTCTGAGCTGGCTAAGAGGATATATGCTTCCTGCGACATGTTTTTAATGCCTTCAAGGTTTGAACCCTGCGGGCTGGGACAGATTATAGCCCTCAGGTACGGTACTGTTCCTGTGGTCAGGGCCACGGGTGGGCTGGCTGAAACCATCATTGACTACGACACCGATCCGGAGAGCGGAAATGGTTTCACTTTTGAGGAATTTTCCGTCAGTGCTTTCAGGCAGACGCTGGACAGAGCTCTTAAAATATATCTGAAGGAACCGGAAGAGTGGAAAAAGCTCCTTGTCAGGGCAATGGATAGTGATTTTTCATGGAAAAGGCCCGGAGGAGAATACCTGAAAATATATGAAAAAGCGCTGGAAAATAAGAAAAAAGAGGATATACACTTATGAACAAAAAAGAAAAGGTAATTCAGATCATAGATATTTTTGATAAATTGTATCCGCAGGCCGACTGTTCCCTGGATTACAGAACTCCTCTTCAGCTGCTGATATCCACGCAGCTGGCGGCTCAGTGCACGGATGCCAGGGTAAATATCGTATCAAAGGATCTATACGCAAAATATAAAACTGCGGAAGATTTTGCAAACGCCAATATCAAAGAGCTTGAAGAGGACATCAAGTCAACCGGCTTTTACAGGAACAAGGCAAAAAATATAATCGGCTGCTGTAAAATACTTGTTGAAAAATACAACGGAAAAGTTCCGGACAATATGGAGGAAATGCTGGAGCTTCCGGGCGTGGGCAGAAAGACGGCAAATCTTGTATTGTATGAAGTTTACGGTATTCAGGGAGTCGTTGTGGACACTCACGCCAAGCGGCTGTCCAACCGTATAGGGCTGACAGTCAATGAAGACCCTGAAAAGATAGAATATGACCTTCAAAAGGTAATACCGAAATCCAACTGGGCGGATTTTTGCCACAAGCTGGTCTTTCACGGCAGGGAAGTGTGCAAGGCCAGGAAGCCTGAGTGTGAAAACTGCAGGATAAGTCACCTGTGCAATTATTACAGTAAGGTCTAGCGGTTTAAACTAGGGGGTAGTACATGACAAACAATAAGCAGAATAATAAGCAAAAAGTAATTGTGAAAACTGAAAATACGGAAAATTACAATCCCGAGGACCTGATATTTGCCCTTGATATAGGAACAAGAACCGTTGTGGGCATCGTTGGATACTACGAAAAGGAAATTTTCAAGGTGATTGCCGCCGAGGTCTATGAGCACAAGAGCCGTGCCATGCTTGACGGGCAGATCCACGATATAACCAAGGTCGCGGAAGTGGTGGAAGAGGTGAAAAGCCGGCTTGAAAATGAACTGGGCATAGGCCTTACAAAGGTTGCCATTGCGGCGGCTGGAAGAGTTCTGAAAACCAGTCAGATAAAGCTGGAATATGATATTGAGCAGGGCGGAGAAATAAGCGCCGATATTGTTGGGAGCCTGGAGGTGGATGCGGTTCAAAAAGCCCAGGAAAACCTTGATAATGAACAATCCGGCGAAGAAAAGATACCCTTCTATTGTGTGGGATACAGCGTGGTCAACTATTTTTTGAACGGATATGTCATCTCGTCTCTGATAGGGCACAAGGGGAAGAAAATAGGGGTGGAGGTCCTGGCGACCTTTTTGCCACATGTGGTAGTGGACAGTCTTTATACGGTTATGGAAAGGGTGGGCCTTCAGGTTGCAGGTCTGACACTTGAGCCTATTGCAGCTATCAGCGTCACTATTCCCAAGGACTTGAGACTTTTAAATCTGGTTCTGGTGGATATAGGGGCGGGCACATCGGATATTGCGGTTACTAAGGATGGCACGGTAATAGCCTATGGCATGGTACCCATAGCGGGAGATGAGATCACAGAGAGGATCGCCCAGGAATTCCTGGTTGATTTTAATACAGCAGAAAAAATTAAGATATCCATATCCTCGGGGACCGAGGTAATCAAATTTACGGACATCCTGGGCAAAAAGAAGGAAGTAAGCAACCTGCATGCCCTGGAAATACTGCAGCCCACAGTTGATTTACTGGCGGACAGCATTTCCGGAAAAATAATGGAATTCAATCAAAAGGCGCCAAACGCAGTATTTCTCATCGGCGGGGGCAGCCAGATACCCGGGCTGTCGGAGAAAATCGCAAAAGGTCTGGGAATCGCAGACGAGAGAGTGGCTGTAAGGGGAAGGGATGTAATCCAGAATATAAAGACAAAAATCAGAAAACTGACCGGGCCTGAATCAATCACGCCTTTCGGTATCGCCATGATGGCGTATGCCACCAAGGGTCAGGACTTTTTATCTGTAACTGTCAACGGGGAAAAGATCCAGCTCTTGAATTCCAAAAAGCTTACTGTTGCGGATGCATTTATTTTAGTGGGATACAATCCGGACATGCTGATCGGGAGAACCGGAAAATCCTTGAGGTTTGATCTGAACGGAAGGCAGGTATCGTTAAAAGGCGGCCACGGCGTTGCGGCTGAAATTTTGGTGAACGGCTCGCCCGCAAGCCTTGATACCAGAATCACGGCCGGGGATCACATTGATGTCAGCCCGGCTCAGAACGGAAGCAATGCCGCAGCGTATGTCAGCGACTACATAAAAAATCCGGAGGGGCTGACCCTATACCTAAATGACGATATGGTCAGGCTCGCGGCCGAGGCAGCGCTGAACGGGAAAGCCGGAGCAATTTCAGCCCCAATAAACGACGGTGATGATCTGAAGGTTTCAGAGGTGGTCACTTTAAGTGACTTTGTCAGTAGATATACGCTTGAGCTGAAGGACTCTGTCCTGCTGGTAAATGATGAGGCCAGGAGCCTGGATTACTCTCTGCGGGACAATGACAGAATAACTTGTTATTTAAAAGCCGGACAGGCAGAGGAGGCTCCTGGGGAAGCCAAAGCGGAGCCGGCGCCGGAGGATAAAGTGACGGCGGATGTAAACAGCGGCAATTACAACGAATATGGAAAAGATAATGGCAACGGCAATAGCGGCAGTGGTGATGTCGTCGGCGACAATGTCAGTAGCAATAGCAATGTCAGCGGCAATGACAATGACAATGGTTTTGTGATAACGGTGAACGGCGGGAAGATCGTTCTTGCCGAAGGCAGGCAGTATATATTTGTAGACGTGTTTAACTATATAGATTTTGATCTGACGTCGCCGAAGGGAAATATAGTTTTAAAGCTGAACGGAAGAAACGCGAATTTCACCGATAACATCCTGGCCGGCGATTCAATTGAAATCTATTGGGAGAAATTCAAAGCATAGCAGCGGGATTGGTCAGAGCCGGCAGCCACAGATGCTTTCAGGGCTCATGGAGGAAGTATGAATAAGATACAAAAATATGAAAAGGTTTTGATAAACCTTTGCTGGGTATTTATTGTATTGCTTGCAGCAGATTTTATTATTAAAGAGAATTTTGGAGTAAATTCCAGAGTTATAATCAAAAATGACGTAATGATAAATTTTTTTATCATCGTTTTATTTGTATTCAATATAATAAAAATAAGGATTATCTATAGTTCGAGGCTGTATACCGAAAATATATTCGACGTATTCCGGTATATTGAAGTCATATTGATTTCAATATTCATGATGGACTTTTCAGGAGGGATAGAGTATCTGGCGCTGATTTTCCCAATAGTATTTTTAAGCCTTCACAGGGGAAAAAAATCGGCATTCTACCTGTTGGGTCTGAGCGCGCTTATGAAATTCGGATATTTATTTGCGGATTTTTTCTGGTTGGACAGAAGCGGGATGTCCCTAATAGATTTTACTTATAGAAATGCCGCAATTCTCTCTATAAATGTAATAATGGTCGCCGTTATAAATATCAGCTCGGAAGTTTACAGCGGAAGTATAAGGAATGAGATGGAGAATGCCAGGCTGATCATTGAACTGGGGGAAAAGTATGAACAGCTGGAGGCCGCCCAGGAGGAAATAAAAAATCAGAACGCCAAACTCATGGAGTCAAACCGGAAACTGGAGGATACCAACCGCAGGCTGACTTCAAGCATTGCCGAATTCTATACTCTGCAGCAGATAAGTGAGGCCATAGGTTCTATTTTTGATATCAATGAGCTGTTGAAATTTGTAAATGATGTTATTCTGGGGGTAATGGGAGTCAACTATTCCACCATAGCGCTGCTGGACCAGAAAAAAAACAGACTGAGAGTGCAGTTTACAAACATTCAGAATAAGGAAGAGCTGGCCATACTCAGTGATAATATAAACTGTGACCTGCTGATGGACATACTGGAAAATGAAAAGCCAAAAATGGAAAACAAGGTGGAGCCTGAAAATTATGATTTCATCAGGACCCGCAACATAGGCTCCTTCATATGTATTCCATTGAGCTCAAAATCAAGGAAATTCGGTATCACTCTCATCGAACACAAAAACAACGACACCTTTGACGAAGACAACCTGCGGCTGCTGACCACCATCGGAAAGCAAGTGAGTATGGCCGTGGAAAATGCGGAGCTGTACGCCAATCTGCAGGAGCTGGCCACCACTGACGGCCTTACAGGCGTATATAACAGGGTGTATTTCCATCAGAAATTCGAAAGAGAGTTCAACATAGCCAGAGAGTTGGGATATGCCCTGACTCTTGTTATTCTGGACATAGACCATTTCAAAAGGTTCAATGATACCTACGGGCATCTTTTTGGGGATGTGGTGCTGAAAAGTGTCGCACAGACGGTCAAGAGCAATCTGAGGGCTACCGACACCATTGCCAGGTTCGGAGGGGAAGAATTCATACTGATATTACCGCATACAACATTGCAGGAGGCTTTTGAAAAGGTAGACGCATGGAGGCAGAAATTTTCAAGTAATGTAATAAGGTAAAATATGATTTCTGCTTCCGTTACCGAAAGCTTTGGTGTCG